>NZ_JAEQCI010000074.1:0-26484 GCF_020738565.1 Microcoleus sp. PH2017_12_PCY_D_A
TTTATCTAGTTCAGATAAACCTGTTAAATGCCTTGCATAATGTTGGTCAATAGCCTTGATAGCCTTCATTTAACCTCTCGACAATTAATCCACCCTGCTTATTAAGGGGGGTTAGGGGGGATCAGATTCGGGAGCAGCTTCATAAAAAATTGGTATAAGTTAACTGTTAACTGTTAATTTGCTAATTCAGAGGAATCTCGATCCAGAATTCAGTACCCTGACCGGGTACAGAAATACACTTGAGTACCCCTTGGTGTTTCTCAACTACAATTTGATAACTGATAGACAGTCCTAAACCCGTCCCCCGACCGACGGGTTTAGTAGTAAAAAAGGGATTAAATATGTGAGCAATTAACTCTTTGGGGATGCCGTGACCGTTGTCTGCAATGCAAATTCCTACCGTTTTTTCATCAATTAATTCGGTGCGAATCCGAATGCAAGGGGATGGTAAATTAGGTATCAAACGCTCGGTGCTGACCTTTATATCTACTGTCTCGACCTCCAGTTTTTGGGAGCTTAAATAGGTCGCGGCTGCACTTATCCCTAGGGAGTTAACATTCACAACTCGCTCTATTTCTACCATTTCTAGGGCGTCAATGGCATTGCCGATCAGATTCATAAATACCTGATTTAGCGAGCTGGCATAGCATTCAACTAAGGGCAAATTGCCGTATTCTTTAATGATTTCTACGGTGGCGCGATCGGACTGGGCTTTGATCCGGTGCTGCAAAATCAACAGGGTACTGTCGATGCCCTCGTGAATGTCAACGCCTTTCTTTTGAGCTTGATCGAGCCGGGAAAAATTACGCAAAGATACAACTAACTGGCGGATGCGCTCAACTCCGATTTTCATGGAACCCAAAATTTTTGGCAAATCTTCGGCAAGAAATTCGATGTCGATTTCTTCGGAACACTCGCTAATTTCTGGGTTGGGATTGGGGTAGTGCTGGCGGTAGAGTTCCACCAAGCAGAGCAAATCTTTGGTGTATTCGCTGGCGTGGGAGAGATTGCCGTAGATAAAGTTAACGGGGTTATTGATTTCGTGGGCGACGCCGGCAACCAGTTGTCCGAGACTGGACATTTTCTCGGTTTGGATTAGTTGGGCTTGGGTATTGTGCAATTTTGTGACGGTTTTGGCTAGCTGTTCGGCTTTTGCTCGATCGGCTGCTGCTGCATTCAGACTGTCTTGATAAAGTTCTGCTTGGTGAATGGCGATCGCAGCTTGAGAGGCCAAATTTTGCAGCAATTCCTGTTCTGCTGTGGGCCAAACCCTCGGCCCCGAACACTCGTGGGCAATCAGCAACCCCCAGCATTCGGCATCTTTGGCGATCATCGGCACAATTAAACTTGCCCTCACCTGCAATTTTTCCAAAAATTCGCGGTGACAGGGCGTTAAATCCTCAGTATAAATATCATTAATTGCTCGCATCCGTCCCGATCGATAAAAGCAGTCTGAGTCTTCGGGAAAGCATTCATGTGGAGATTTGATACCTAAAATTGACTGCCACTGGCCGCGAATAGCTTCGACAACTACCTCGCCGTGTTCGCCTGCGCCAAATTGGTAGATTACCGTGCGATCGGTATCCAACAAAACTCTCACTTCCCGCACAATAGTTTGCAGGATTGTTTTTAAATCCAAGGTGCTGCGAATTTGGTCTCTCACTCGCGTCAATACTTGGGCAAACTCTAAGGATTTTTGCAATTGGGCGGTACGTTCTTGAACTTGGCGCTCTAAGTTGGCATTCAGGGCTTGCACTTCTTGATGAAGAAGGTACTGCCCAATTGCCGAACAAAATTGGCTGCCGATCGCTAAAGCTTGCTCGATCTCCTCTCGTTTCCACTCGGGCGACTGACCTTTTTTGATTTCTCGCCAGACTTCAAAGGATTGTCTGGGAAGGATTTGTGCCACACTGCTGTCAAAGCGCCCCGCCCACATTTTTTCGGTATCAATTTCATTGCGAAAAACGGTCAAACAGCCAACTACTTGTTGTTGGTAGTGGAGGGGAATTACCAGCAAACCCCGAATTTTAGTTGCTTGGAAAGCTGGAACTAACACTCTAAATAGAGATTCTTTGTATAAGTCTGTAATTATCCAAGCCCAGAATTGGGAATTGGGAATTGGGAATTTGGGAAAATCGGGGGTATTTTTCAATCCTGTGGTTAGCCATTGTTGCCAGAGGGGATGAGCTTCGATCGCGCTGACTGTTTCCCAATTGGGAAGTGTCGGTTGTTCCCCTGTGACGAACAGTTCAAAGGTAGCATCGCTCTCACTAGCGGCAATGGGAAATGCTCGATCGATCTGGGGAACCGATAACTGTTCGCTGTTGGTTTTTGGCGAGTTGAGATAGAGTCGGCTGCCGCTGCCCCCCAAAGCGGTGACAGTCGCTTCTAAAGCCTGTTGCAGTTGAATGTCGCTCTGACCGTACAACAAAGCTGCTATGCGGCTCACGGTGGCTTCCCGGGCTGCTTGGGAGCGGGTTTGCTGGAGCAGGAGCGAGTGGCCGATGGCGATCGACAATTGATCTGCTACGAGCTGAACTACTTCTAAATCTGTGGATGAAATATTGCGGGGGGCGGAGTGGTGAGCCACTAACAGTCCCCACAGTTCGATGTGAGTTTGGCGATCGTTTGCAGGCTCGCATCTACTCACGCAGGCGGGGGCCTGGCAGATCTCTGTTTTGCTGTGAGGCGACACGCTCCTGCGGTGCAAAATTGGCACGACTAAGGAAGATTTCACTCCCATTGCCATCAAGTAAGCTGCGTGGCAAGGATCGAGCGATCGATAGTGGAGCTCTTCATTTACTAAAGGTTGACCGGTATCTGCAGCATCGAGGGGGTTGAGGACGATCGTCCCGGAGTTAACATCTACTATTGTCCGCTGGCGCATCCTGACATACATCTCCCGCGCGGTGGGAGGAATATCGTCTGCTGGAAAGTGCAGTCCTTTCAAGGAAGGGAGATGTATGTTATTAATTGATTCGGCAACAACTTCTCCGCTGCCGTCGGCACTAAACCTGTAAATCATGATGCGATCTGTTTTCAGAAAAGACCGCACTTCTGCTACTGTACTGGTTAAAATATCTTCTAATTCTAGAGATTGGCGGATGCGTTCTGTGATTCGCCTTACCAAAACTTCTTTGTCTAGTTTATGATGTAATTCTTGCGTATTTTCTGTGATTTGCATAAATCTCCTTGGGCAATTATACAATGATAATAAGAAGTTTTGATCTGCCTTCGCGATCGAACTCAACTTTATGAGCTTGAGTTTTTGACTAAACCGAGCTTTACTATTAATCGGTGGCGTACTGCTTAGTGACGACCGTATATCGCCTGTGGCACCCTGAAGAACAAAAATCGGCGATCGTTGAGGTGTATTCCTTGCCTTCAACAGACAGAGCGACTTAACCAAATGATAATTATTAGATCTCTTGCTCCCGTCAAATTCACCCCCCTTAATCCCCCCTTATTCAGGGGGGAAACAAGAATAATCTTGCTCCCTCCCCTTGGCAAGGAGAGGGTTGGGGTGGGGTGCGTTGTATTTTTGCTATAGTTCTATTATTTTAATCCTCCGAGCAATTTCTTGCAATCTTGAATTCTCATTATCAAAATTATTTATTCTTAGGATAACTTGATATGACTTTGTATAACTTTATATAATGATGGTTAAGGTGAGTTTTGATCCGCCCCCCGGCGCTGACAAATTTCGCTGCGCGCGCTCATCAGAATTTTACCCAAATGATTTTGGCCCGTTCCTTCGCAGCCGCACCCCCAGTAGTAATCCGTTGGCGAATCCTCCACAATCAGTCGATCCCCTGTGGCGAGGAGAATAGCTTGAATGTCTGAATGAGTCAGAAACTTAGTTAAAACTGCCTCGCGCATAATGGGAATTTTCACTGCTTCCCAATCAGGGCGCATCCGGTGGTTTGGATCGCGACCTAATTTGGCGGCTTCCTGAGGAGTTGGTACGGATCGAATTGCCGCCACTAATCTTTCATCAGCGCTACCGACAAATTTTTGGGCTTGATAGTAATGTTCCACAGTCAACCAATCTTGACCGTACAGGCAAATGTCGTGCAGTGAAAAATTGGAAAAGCAGCCGTAAGGCTCCTCTACTTTATAAAAATAAATTATCATAATAATTTGAGATATGAGATATCTAGATATAGCAATCCGTTCATCAGTTTCAATAACTG
The DNA here is from genome assembly GCF_020738565.1 of Microcoleus sp. PH2017_12_PCY_D_A. NCBI lineage: Bacteria > Bacillati > Cyanobacteriota > Cyanophyceae > Oscillatoriales > Microcoleaceae > Microcoleus > Microcoleus sp. PH2017_12_PCY_D_A. The sequence goes on from NZ_JAEQCI010000074.1 coordinate 4,194, forward strand.
GTTAAGAGGCTATGGCCTCTTAATCGATGTAAGCGAGGCTCTGCCTCCATTGCGAAAATAGATGCTCTTCCTCGGGTTCTGCGTTACTTTCGCCCTGGTAACGAGTAGAATCGCCACAGACAATCGATCGGGCGCAACAGAGCTTATCGGATGTATGGTTTGCAGTGCGCGCCTTAGGAGTATCAGCCAAGGACTCAGTTGTTATGGGAGCATCTCAGTTTGGCAATAACCATTTTTTAAAGAGCGGACTCTACTGACGCACTACGAACCTTTTTTGAGATCCCGACAGCACTGTAAATGCTCTCCTGAGATGCTCCCGTTGTTATCGTCTGACGCGGTTGCAAGTAAAGGATTTTCTGGAAAAATTATGATTCCGATGCTATGGTCACGGAAACGATATAATTCCTATTTTAATTAACGATCGAGAATTGGGAATGAGGAATCGATCGCCAGAAATTGGGATTTAAGAATACTTCCTTTTCCTTCTTTCCTGCTCAAATTGCTGCATTTTCCCCATGCCCAATTGCTCAGCCTCTAAACTGTCGTGATGTCTTTCTCTTTCGATGCCAGAACATCTTCTATTTTGGCAATGTACTTGTCCGTCAGCTTTTGAATTTTATCTTGCAAGTCTCGCGATTCATCTTTAGAGATATCGCTGCTTTTTTCTTGCTTGCGAATCGAGTCAACGGCATCGCGGCGGATATTGCGAATTGCGACTTTACCTTCTTCGGCAAACTTCGAGGCCATTTTGACGAATTCTTGGCGTCTTTCGCTTGTCAGCGGTGGAATGTTCAAGCGAATAACTGAACCGTCGTTGTTAGGTACGAGGCCTACATCGGACAGGGAAATTGCTTTTTCGATGGAGGTAAGCGCTGTGCGATCGAACGGTTGAATGTTGATCGTAGTCGCATCCGGGGTGCCGATATTGGCAAGGGATTTGATCGGAGTTGGAGCTCCGTAATAATCTACCATGACTCGATCGAGCAGGGAGGCGTTGGCGCGTCCCGTCCTGATAGTATTAAAAGACCGTTGAGTAGCCTCAACTGCCTTTTGCATATGATCTTCTGCTTCAGCTAACTTCACAAAATCCTCCGACAAGAGTTCCAATAGATTCTCCCATTACGGCGCGGTAGATGTTGCCCGAGACCGAGAGGTCAAATACCATAATAGGAATATTATTTTCTTTGCACAGGGCGATCGCGGTACTGTCCATCACCCGCAAGTCTTGGTTCAAGACGTGGGCGTAGGTGAGGGTTTGATACCTGCGCGCGTCTGGGTTGAGGTGGGGGTCAGAATCGTAGACCCCATCTACCTTAGTCGCTTTAAAAATCACCTCTGCATCAATTTCAGCCGCCCGCAATGCGGCTGTAGTATCAGTAGTAAAAAAAGGATTGCCAGAACCGGCACCAAAAATTACTACCCGTTTTTTTTCTAGGTGACGAATGGCGCGCCGTCGAATGTAGGGTTCAGCTACTTCTTGCATGGCGATCGCCGATTGTACCCTGGTTGGCACACCTGCTTGTTCCAGTGCATCCTGCAAAGTGATAGCATTCATTACCGTAGCAATCATGCCCACATAGTCGGCTGTTGCCCTATCCATCCCTGCGGAAGCTGCTTTCACGCCACGAAAAATGTTGCCGCCGCCGACAACGATCGCGATTTGAATCCCTTCGGACACGACTTTCGCGACTTCCTGGGCGATCGACCCAACGACTACCGGATCTATACCGTAGCCCAAGCTGCCCATCAGCGCTTCACCGCTGAGCTTCAGCAAAACCCGCTGATAAACCATCCCCATGCCGCCACTATTTTTTTACTCTGTTTGCCTCCACCATAAGATAGCAGCACGGGTGCATTTTGAACATAAATTGCCTGGAACAGGCTTTTGAGCTTGTTCCAGAACACCTTGGACTGTGGACGATTTTGGATTTTGGACTTAGGCAGAAACCGGGTTTTTTTACCGAATCTGCGGACTTTAACAAGTATTTTCGTAAAAAACCCGGTTTCTAGGAGCCCATTCCTAAGTCCTACTGTTAACTCTTAGTTCAATCCTTGGGAACGAAATCAAGAGCAGCAGAATTCATGCAGTAACGCTGACCGGTTGGCCTGGGCCCGTCGTTGAATACGTGGCCGAGATGAGCGTCGCAAACAGCGCACAGTACCTCAGTGCGGCGCATGAACAAAGCGTTATCCGCTTCATTCCTGACATTTTCTTCTTTGATCGGAGCGTAGAAACTCGGCCAACCGGTACCGGAATCGTATTTTGTTTCTGATTTAAATAGCTCCGTACCGCAGCAAATACACTTATAAATTCCGGGCTTTTTGTTGTCGTGATATTCGCCACTAAAAGCTCTTTCTGTTCCTTTTTTTCTGGTAACTTTGAACTGTTCTGGCGTAAGTTGCTGCTGCCATTCGGCGTCGGTTTTCTTAACTTTGTCTGTCATGGTTTAATGTTGGGAGTAGATGAAAGTAGTTGTTTGTATTTAACAACAATTAACGGTTAATATTATCTCCTTATATTACCTCCACATAAAGGGTTCGTAGTGAGGACTTTAGTCCTCAGAGGACTGAAGTCCTCACTACAAACCTTTTTGAGTGACAATTTATTGGACATAATATAACTGTATCTTGCTGTTAACTCATGCCTCCATTAATATTAACCTAATTGGCTCGAAATGAACATACCAGGGAAAAGGATTGTCCTTAATCGCCCGCCACTTTTCCTTGAAAACTTCAGCTTGCAGGTGATAATCTTGGGAATCGCGGGGAGGCGAGTGCAACTTGAGATATAATGTCACGCGGTGCGGAGTTTCGACGGTTGAGGCGATCCAACAAGCCAATGTATTTTCGCGATCGCACGCGCTAACAAAACTGACTTGATGAGCCCGAATTCCCACAGAAACTAGAGATTTGGGAATTGGTTCGACGACAGTCAGATCGCAGCCCCAGTCGATCGCCTCTATGACAGTTTCTGCAACAGGTTTAGCCGCACAGAAGTTCTTACAGCCCGTCAACTGGGCGACGGTGAAGTTGCGCGGGCGATCGAAAATGTTCTGTTTGGTATCAAAGGCGATCGCACTTCCATCAGCCAAAACCAACAGATTCTCGCACACCCGGTAAACCTCCTCTAAATTGTGGCTGACAAACAAAGTAATGCCCCGATAGTTAGTCAGAGTCTGCATTAACTCCCTTTCCAGTTGACTCCGCAAGTGCGTATCCAAAGCCGAAAACGGTTCATCTAACAGCAGCAATTCTGGACAACTGGCGATCGCCCTCGCCAAAGCCACCCGCTGCTGCTGGCCACCCGAAAGTTCGCGGGGATAGCGGCTTTCCATTCCCGACATTTGCACCGAAATCAATTGTTCTTTTACCCGAAGTTGTTGCTCGCTTGCCGATAAATGCTGCAAGCCAAAAGCAATATTTTCAGCCACAGTCAAGTGCGGAAACAAAGCATAGTTTTGAAACAAAAAACCGATGCGGCGGTCTTTAGAAGGTACGTTAATGCCCTGTGCCGAGTCAAATAAAACCTTACCGTTGACTGCAATCTTACCGCTAGTTGGAGTTTCCAAACCTGCGATGCAGCGCAGAGTCATACTCTTACCAGAACCCGACGCACCCAAAATTCCCAGCACTTCCGGGCCGATATCGAAACCGACATTTAAGGCAAAGCCAGAAAGAGGTTTAAAAATATTCAGAAAAAGTCCGTTTTCCGGTTGATTATATTTTTGATTTTTGCTGTCACTATAGTTAGCTAAATTTGCAACATTAGATAGCAATTTATCTGGAAATTCTAAATAATTTGTGGGATGGGCATCTTGCCCGTCCCGACTATAATCCTGAACCACATTTAGAACTGATTTAGAATTGCCATATTTAAGATTTGGTTTCGCCGAAATCTTTTGTAAATTTGTCCAATAATTAACACCAGCGAGCATCGTCAAAGAAATACTGAACACAATCAAAACCCAAATAGCAGCTTGCCTTATATCCCCAGATTCCACAGCAAAATAAATTGCCATCGGGATAGTTTGAGTTTGTCCGGGAATATTCCCAGCTAACATCAAAGTCGCGCCAAATTCACCCAAAGCGCGGCAAAATGCGAGAATAGTTCCTGCTAAAATTCCCGGCCATGCTAGCGGTAGCATAATCCGCCAAAAGACTGTCCATTCGGAAGCGCCTAAAGTGCGGGCTGCATTGAGAAGGTTGGCATCAATTTGTTCAAAAGCCCCTAAAGCAGTTTTGTACATCAGGGGAAATGATACGACGGTGGCTGTAATGACGGCGGCTTGCCAAGTGAAGATGATTGTTAAGTCGAATTTTAGCAAGAATTGACCGATCGCACCATTTCTCCCAAACAACAGCAGCAGCAAAAATCCGACTACTGTGGGCGGCAAAACTAAGGGAGAGATGAAAATGCCTTCTATCAAGGCTTTACCTCGGATGCGGGTTGAAAGCATCCAGCGGGCGGCGGCTATTCCGAGAAAGAAGGTAAAGAATGTGGCGATGGCTGATGATTTCAGGGATATCCACAATGGAGATAAGTCGAATTCCATATTTTGGATTAACTATCGCAGTCTTAAATTATAAATTTCTAGCTAAAACAAGCCTACTAAAATTGGTTTGTAGTGAGGACTTCAGTCCTCATAATTTTATGCGGACTGAAGTCCTCACTACAAACTTGTAATCGTTATTTTACCGGAAATGATATGATTTTGAATGAGATTTTTTTGACGAACCGCGAAGGCGCGAAGGACACGAAGGAAGAAAAGAAAGATCGGAAATTTTCTGTAGGGGCGGTGTCCCCGTGCCCGCCCTCCGGGTTTCTAATTAACGAGATAAACCGAATCCGTATTTCTGAAATACTATTTTAGCCCGATCGCCCGCCAAGAACTCAATAAACTTTTTTGCGGCCACCAGGCTGCGGCTGTTTCTGATAACTGCTAGGGGATAAACAATCGGCGAGTGCAAATTTGTGGCCGCCGTTAGCTGTACAGTTACTTTGTCGGAGGTTTTGGCATCTGTGACGTAAACTATGCCAGCATCAACGTTTCCGCTTTCGACAAATGTCAGGACTTGGCGGACGTTATTTCCGAACACTAATTTTGGCTTAATTTGCTGCCACAATCCCAGTTTAGTTAACATTTCTTGGGCGTATTGTCCGACGGGTACGCTGTTGGGTTCGCCGATCGCAATTTTCTTGATTTTAGCATCCGTCAACTGTTTAAAATCCCTCACAACAGCGCTATTTTTGGGTGCAATCAATACCAGGCGGTTTGTCAGGAGGTTCCGTCGTGTCTGGTTGAGGAGCAAATTAGCTTGTTGCAAAGCATCCATTTGTTTCCCAGCAGCGCTGAAAAACACATCTACTGGAGCTCCTTGCTGAATTTGCTGCGCTAAAGCGCCGGAAGCACCAAAATTATAAGTGATATTCACCTTGGGATTGCTGCTTTGATAAACTGTCTTGATTTCTGTTAAGGCGGGCGCGAGACTGATTGCAGCGGATACGGTTAAAGATGGGCGCTGCTGCGCTGTGGCTGGAGAAACACTCTGAAATAAGTTCCAACTAATTAGTAGTAGCAGCGCTAAAACGGCTACTATAATCAAGTTAAAGATGCGTTTTCTTTCCACAGGGTTATGTTCTGATTTCCCACAGGGCGTTTGACACTCTCGGTAGTAGTAAGGTGCACAGCGCGCACCCTACAAGTAGAGTCTGTTTGTCTGGGACGATCGTCGTCTAATGACTAATGACTAATGACCAATGACTAATGACTAATGACTATTCCCGCCATTTGACAGAACAACCGATCGCCTCTGTACTAGAAGGTTCTATCGATTGGTCATTTAGCAATTGGTCGATCGCACTTCGCAAATAAGAAAATTGCACCGCTTCTGGATTGTCGGCGTTGTCGTCAATTAAACCTTTATAGCGCAATCTGCCATCTCGGTCTAACAAAAAAACCTCCGGCGTTTTGGAAGCCCCAAAACTTTCAGCCACATCTTGAGCCATATCTCGGATGTACGGGAAGTTGAGTTGATTGTTGGCTGCAAAAGTTTTCATGTTGTCAAAACTGTCGTCGGGATGCTGGTTTGCATCATTAGCATTAATCCCGATTAACGTAACATTTCGATCTATAAAATCTGCTTGAAGTTCTTTGAGGCGAGCGAGATACAACTGCACGTAAGGGCAATGATTGCAGATAAATACTACCCCGATCGCGCGATACTTTTCTAAATATCGAGCTAAATGGTGAACTTCTTCGTCAACTCCCGGCAGTTCAAAATCGGGAGCGTAGCCGTTAATCGGAGTACCCATTGTTTCCTTTAGTAAATTTATGTTTGCAGCAGGTGAAGACCTGTATTTACACCATCGCATATGACAGGAGCGCCGCGAATAAAATAGGGTGTTTTTTGGCAGTCGCTTAATTCTCACCTTGCTAACAACCTATTTTAATTCGCAACCAAACGATTTATTCGTCGTCTTGTTTTAGCCAACCTTTTGCCAGAGCTTGATATCCAATCATTTTGTATGTTAATTTGGCGGCGGTAAATTCAGAAACTACAGAATCTACCACAGGTGCTAATTCCATAATGTCACAGCCGATTACTTCGTAGGACTCGAAGACGCGGCGCAAAAATCCGGTGAGCGAATACCAATTTAACCCACCTGGTTCCGGTGTGCCAACTCCTGGGATTAATGTCGGATCGATGCCGTCTAGGTCGATCGTCAAAAATACTCGTTTGGTTGTTATGCTAGCAATGGCGCGATCGGCCCAATCCGGTTGAGTGGCGATTTCCCGAGCTCGAATCACGTTTAGCTGTTTGGCTTTAATCAAGTCGGCTTCTTCTTTGCAGATGGCGCGAATCCCGATTTGCAGTGTCGGTAAGCCCATATCGACAACCCGGCGCATCACGCAGGCGTGGTTGTGGATCGAGCCTTCGTATTCGTGGCGCAAGTCCCCGTGGGCGTCGATTTGCACGACGGTGAAAGGTTCGTCGGGGTAGCCTTGGCGATAACCTTCGACAACACCTGCGGTGATGCTGTGTTCGCCTCCGAGGGAGATTACAAATTTATTTTCAGCAATTAGCTGCTGTACGGTTTTTTGCGTAACTTGCAACATTTCTAAGGATGAAACTTGTTGCTGGTTGCGGGTATCGGCGATCGGCAATGCGGTATAAATGCCAACATCGTAGCAAACTTCGCGATCGAGTTCTTCGTCGTAGCATTCGAGCTGGTGAGAAGCTTCTAGCAGTTTAGCCGGCCCGTTTTCGCAGCCTCGGCGGTAGGTGGTGGTTGCTTCGTAGGGAATTGGTAAAATAACTACTTTGGCTGTTTGGTAGTCGGGTACAATTTCGGAACCGAGAAAGGGTACGACAGAAGTTGAGATGATCGTTGGCATAGGGGCAGTTTCAATAAGGCAAAAAATGCAGCATCTTTAATGGTGGCATAATAGCGGCTCTAACTGCAAAGGAAGGAGAAAGAGGATTTAACCGCAGAGGGCGCAGAGGGCGCAGAGGGAGGAGGGAAGGAAGGTTTGCGTATATTTCCGTGGTTGCCTCGAATTGCGATACGGTTGGTAGTAAGGACTTTAGTCCTTTGCACCCTTAAATTTTCACTTTTTTACCTATATGACTTCTTCTACGTTAACTGCTGCCCGGCCTCAAACCTGGATGTGGAAAGGTTTTCCGATTTGTTACCAGGCTGCTGGTTCCCAGGGCCCTGCGGTGGTGTTTGTCCATGGTTTCGGCGCGTCTTGGGGCCACTGGCGCAAGAATTTACCGGCGTTGGCTGCTGATTGTCGCTGTTTTGCGATCGATCTTATCGGTTTTGGCGGTTCTGCGAAACCTACGCCGAAACTGGAAATTGACTATACTTTTGAAACTTGGGGAGAGTTAATCGCTGATTTTTGTCGGGAAGTTGCGGGCGGGCCTGCTTTTTTGGTGGGAAATTCGATCGGCTGCGTAGCAATTATGCAAGCCGCCGTGGATTTTCCCGACATTGCTTCTGGTCTAATTTTACTCAATTGTTCCCTGCGCTTGCTGCACGATCGCAAACGCGCCGAAATGCCTTGGTATCGCAGTTTTGGAGCGCCAATTGCACAAAAAATTTTAAATGTCAAGTGGATTAGTCAATTATTTTTCAAACAATTAGCAACGCCGAATACAGTCAAAAAAGTGCTTTTGCAAGCCTATCACCGTCCCGAAGCTGTCACCGACGAACTTGTAGAAATCTTGTTAAAACCAGCGCGAGACAGCGGCGCAGTGGATGTATTTGTGGCATTTATCAGCTATTCTCAAGGGCCGTTACCGGAGGAGTTGTTGCCGCGTTTGAACTGTCCTGCTTTGATTGTGTGGGGCGCAAATGACCCTTGGGAGCCGATCGCACTGGGGCGAGAATTAGGCAACTTTCCGGCTGTAGAAAAGTTTATTGCGCTCGAAGGGGTGGGCCACTGTCCCCAAGACGAAGCGCCGGAATTGGTCAATCCTATTTTACTCGAATGGATCAAAGAGCGATTCCCTACGGCATAGCTGCGATCGCACGGCATTTGCAGAAAATCAGCCCCTGTAATCTTGGCAACTAGCACCGCCAAAAGCTAAGCTTAATAAAAAAATTGAGTTATGAGTTTTAGGTTTTAAGTTAAAAAGTTCCAAATTCACAACTGTGCAATTAAAACTTGGCAATTAAAACTTATAACCGCGGCTTTCTTCCTAATTGTATAATGTCCGATCGCACAACCGCAATAATATTGGTTCCATCCTTCGGAATGCAAGTTCTCATCAAACCAGAGAAAACTGAAGTCCGAAGGATCGAACCTGACAATAGTTATTTTAACGGACATCATATTTATGCGAATTTTCGGGATTTTCTGTGAACAATAATTTTGGTCGGTATGGACAACTTGAGCATCGACACTAAAACCCGCGCCGTCAAGCTGGGTTCAGAGTGCATAAACCTAAACAAAGAAGAATATATCGTGCTGCTGCTGTTGAGCAAACACTACGGCAAATATGTCGCACCGGCAGCGATTTTTAATGTGCTGTACAAGCGTCCCCCAACAGGTGACGAAGAGCAAATAATAGTCGATCGCATTTTTGAACTCAAGAGAAAGTTAAAAGACAGCGGCGACACATCCATGCTCATTCATACCGAACCAAACGGAAGCGGCAAATATGGCATTCTCGCAGTAGAAAATCCCGTGGAAATCAACGGCGAAATTTTGCAGCCTCCGGAACCCAACCCAGAATCCGAACAACTTTTAAACAATCGGTATCGGGTAATTGAAAAGCTGGGAGAAGGAGGTTTTGGCTTAACATTGCTCGCCGAAGACACGCAAATGCCTTCGCACCGATGTTGCGTCATTAAGCAGCTAAAACCGCAGACAAATAATCCTGATATCGATCAAAGTGTTCGAGAGCGTTTCTCTCAAGAAGCTGCTGTTTTGGAAAAGTTGGGCGAAGGGCATTCTCAAATTCCCAAACTTTACGGGCACTTTGAGGAAAACGGTTTATTTTTCTTGGCGCTCGAATGGATAGACGGGGAAACGCTTAACAACCGAGTCAAAGTTGTTGGAAGAATGAACGAGGAGGAAGTTAAAAAAATCCTGACAAGTCTGCTAATAGTTTTGGATTATATACACGAAAAACAGATTATCCACCGAGATATTAAACCCCAAAATATTATATTACGCAAGTCTGACGACGAACCAGTTTTGATAGATTTCGGCGTAGTTAAGGAAACAATTAATCAAGGGATGACTGGTGGGTTAAATGATGTAACAATCTCCATTGGAACGCCCCAATTTATGGCTCCGGAACAAGCCGCTGGCAGACCCGAATATTCGAGCGATTTATACAGTTTGGGATTGACGGCAATTTATTTACTAACTGGAAAGTGGCCCCAGGATTTAGAAACTGACTCCCAAACTCGGGAGATGCTTTGGCAGAATCATTCATCAAAGGTGAGTGTGAGATTTGCGGCGGTTCTGGATAAAGCGATTAGGTTTCACCCGCGAAGTCGCTTCGCTACCGCTAAGGAAATGTTGGCTGCTTTGGAGGAACCAACAGTGGCTACTTTGGCGAGCAGTCACGAGCAAGCTAATTCTCAAAAAAGCAGCACAAAAAGCTGGATTATTTATGTATTTTTGATATTTTTAATTGCTTTAGGTGCTGCTGCTTTTGTATTCAAAAAAGAGTTGATAAGTATTCTCAAAGATGTTGTACACTTAGCTGAGAGGAGCCTGAATCCTAGCGATTCTCAAGTGCCGCCTGTGCCGGGGGTGGCGCGGGAAAATGCCCAGACTTCCTCGCCTGTAGATGCGAGCAGTTACATCAGTGCGGGCGATCGTATTTTGTTCGCTAGCACGGCAAATCCTGACAAGCAAGCAGGAGTTCGCGCGATCGCCACCGGTGACTTCAAAACGGCGGTAAATCAGCTAGAAGCGGCTTTAGGGGTCGATCGCACAGACGCAGAAACTTTAATTTATCTCAATAACGCTCGACTCGGGAGTGCAGAAGCAATTAAAATTGCCGCAGTAGTTCCGATTGGCGACAATCTCAGCGCGGCGGCGGAAATATTGCGCGGGATAGCCCAAGCTCAAGACGAAGCAATTAAGGCGGGAGTGCCTTTAAAAGTAGTAATTGCTGATGACGGTAACGATGAAAATCGGGCGAAGGCTATTGCACAGAGTCTGATTGCAGATAGCAGTATTTTAGCAGTTGTCGGTCACGGTACCAGCAAAACTTCGATCGCAGTTGCTCCAATTTACAGTCAAAATCAAATGGTGGCGATCGCACCTACGAGCACCACCATTGAATTAGCAACGGTTCCGAGGCGCCCCGACGGCGTGAACTATTTCTTTCGGACGATACCGAGCGACCAATTTACAGGTACCGCTTTAGCTCGCTATATGTTAACTAACATGAAAAAAAGCAAGGCTGCGGTTTTTTACAATTCCAAAAGTTCTTATAGTAAGTCGCTGCAAACAGCTTTTTCTACTACTTTGATTTTGGAAGGCGGTCAAGTTATTAAGGAAGTAGATTTATCCGAGGAAAATTCTACGGCACATAGGGATGGAATTGAAGCAGATGTTTTGGTATTATTGCCAGATTCAGACACTGTAAATTCATCCTTAGAAATTGCTAGAAACAATCAAAAAAAATTGCCAATGATTGGCGGTGATGCTCTCTACAATACGGATTTATTAAAACAAGGTGGAGCAGCTTTGAACGGGGCAATCATTTCGGTTCCTTGGCATTTTGCTGATAGTAAAAATAAAAATTTTGCACTCTTAGCTAGAGATTTGTGGGGAATTGATGTTAACTGGCGGACGGCGATGAGTTACGATGCGGTGCAGGTTTTGCGGATGGGAAGGTCGATCGGAAAAATTGATCCGAATAGCGGTCTAGCGGGGCGAGTGATGCTGGCTAAAGCCTTAGCTGCTGAGGATTTCAAAGTTAGCGGTGCGACTGGGGAAATTAGATTTTTGTCGAGCGGCGATCGCAATAGCAATGTAGTTCTTTTGCAAATTGTACCCGATTCTAAATCCGGTGCAGGTTACGATTTTGCGCCAGTAAATCGATTTTAGATTTTAGATTGATATTCTCTCGCCTCGAACTCGAACCACCACTATCAGATTGGTTCGTAGTAAGGACTTTAGTCCTAGGATGTTTCAGTTCGTAGTAAGGACTTTAGTCCTAGGATTTTTTGGGTTTGTAGTAAGGACTTTAGTCCTAGGATTTTTCGGTTCGTAGTAAGGACTTTAGTCCTAGGATTTTTCTGCGGACTAAAGTCCACACTACAAACCAATTTTACTGTAAGGACTTTAGTCCTAGGATTTTTCTGCGGACTAAAGTCCACACTACAAACCAATTTTACTGTGAGGAATTTAGCAGACATAATATGCTTATAAATCTCGCTGATTTTTTGGTTCGTAGTAAGGACTTTAATCCTAGGATTTTTCTGCGGACTAAAGTCCACACTACAAACCAATTTTACTGTGAGGAATTTAGCAGACATAATATGCTTACAAATCTCGTGAGACGCATCACAGATTAGCCTCGTAATATATATCATAATATAGTTATTAAATTTAATTAAATTAAAAAAATGAATAGTTCGATCGCTCGGCGCCACAATGTCAACATCGTTGGAAAAGGCTCTCAAACCCTGATTTTTGCTCAAGGCTTCGGGACAGATCAAACCGCTTGGCGGCATCAAGTAGCCACCTTCGGGCCCAACTACCGCATTGTACTTTTTGACCACGTTGGGGCCGGCGATTCGGATTTTGCTGCTTACAGCCCGCACCGCTACAGCACCCTTCACAGCTATGCAGAAGATTTGCTAGATCTGTGCAGCGAGTTAAAATTGACACACGGTACTTTCATCAGTCACTCGGTTAGCGGTATGATTGGCTTACTAGCAGCGCTAGCCGAGCCAAAACTATTTAACAAGCTCGTATTTGTGGGTGCATCTCCACGTTATTTAAATGACACGGGATACGTAGGTGGTTTCGATCGGTCAGACCTCGATAAATTGTACGCGGCAATGTCGTCTAACTACTACGCATGGGCTAGCGGTTTTGCGCCGTTAATGATGGGCAACCCAGAGCGGCCGGAATTGGCGGCCGAGCTTGCCAAGACTCTGATTGCTATTCGCCCAGATATTGCCCAAGCTGTGAGTAAAGTGATTTTCGAGTCGGATTACCGACAGGAATTACCGCAGCTAAAAGTACCGACACTGATTCTCCAGGCTCAGCATGACCCCGCCGTACCTGTGGAAGTAGGCCGGTATATGTCTCAAAAAATACCCAAAAGTCAACTGATAGAAATAGATGCGCGGGGCCATTTTCCCCACATCAGCGCACCAGAGAAAATAACGCAGGCGATCGCCTCCTATCTTTCCTCGCGCTAAAAATCAATCAAAAATCATAACTCAAAAATAACAAATGGACTGGCGGGAAAAATGCTTTAACCCTTTCAATAAAATTCCTAAATTAAGCCTAAAACTGCCAAAAAACAGTTTATTTTTAATGTTTCAATCTTCAGCGCTGCGCCATCCCGACAGTTTGCCGACGTACAGGCTGCCTTTGGTGTGGCTGTTTGTTTTCTTCATCGCGATCGACAGTTGGCAACAAACAGCCGTAAGTTGTTCGATCGACGAAACGATCGTATTTCTGCTGTGCGTGCTGCTGCCGCGCTCTGGCCCATTGCTGGGAATGCTGGGACTCCTGACGGGTTTTGCAGTTTTGTTTCCCGCCGCCGGTGACTTGCTGCTCGACTCCTGGATGACACTCGCTATCGCTGTGGCTTTCGGGATTGTGGCGCGCAGGTTTCTGCTGCGAGTTGAGTGGCAATTGGCTTCGCAAAACGTACTCGCCGCCCTCACCCGTACCGGCGATACAGAAAGCGCTGACACAGTTATTGCTAAAAGCTTGACAATGTTGCGGGAGTATGCTGTGGCAGATGCGGCGATCGCCCTGCGCCAACTCGATGACGTAACTGCTGAGGCGATCGCCTGCGTGCCCGCCACAGCTTTACCGAGTCCATTCACCAGTCCCAAAATCTTTGCTGAAGCCCTAGCCAACAACCGCTGCATCTACTATTGGGACTACCCCGCAACTCCCGGCGCTAACCGTACCTTAGTCGCCAAAAAAGCAAAATCCGTCGCAGTGCTACCGCTGTCTGCACCTGCGGGAGACGAAGTGGTTCGGGGGCCCAAACCAGGGGCGATCGTCCTGCTGTGGTATCAGCGCCATCGGGTTTCCGACTATTTTCAAAACTTCACCGAGTCAGTGCTGGGAGGATTGAGTACGATACTCAGGTTTCACTACGCCACTTTTCGCCTAGAAAAGCTGCAAACTCGCTACAGTTCAATCTTGCAGACAATACCGCAGGGCGTGGTATTTGTGGACGCCAGCGGCGAACAAGGTTGGATCAATAGTGTGGCGGCTCAACAGCTCTGTTTGACAGAAGGCCCTCAAGAAGCGACAGCGATTGCTGATGCGATGGCAAAACTGCGATCGAGGGCCCAAAATCCGCAGGAAATCGCAGCCAAAGCAGGAGATTTTTTTAGCAAAGCAGAGGCTAAGATTCGCGATTGGGAGTGGGTTTTTTCAGAGCCCGATCGCCAAGTCTTGAATCTGTCGAGCACTCCTACCCTGGTGCGCGACGTACCGGGCCGCCTGTGGCTGCTAGACGATATTACCGATCGATATTTAAACCGTTTAGCACTGGTCGATCGTACCGCACAACTGGAAATTGCTAACAAAGCTCTGCAACTGACTCAGTTTTCGGTCGATCGAGCCGGCGATGCTATTTTTTGGATCGGAGCGGACGCTCAAATATTGTATGTCAACGATGCAGCTTGTTTTTCCCTCGGCTATTCCCGCAGCGAGTTGCTGTCAATGAATGTCAGCCAAATCGAGCGCCATTTTACCGCCGAAGTCTGGCCGCTGCACTGGCAAACTGTCAAGAAATGCGGCTCTCTTACCGTGGAATCTCAGCATTGTACCAAACACAGCAAACTTTTCCCAGTGGAGGTAAAAGTCAATTATTTAGAATTCAACGGCTGCGAGTACCACTGCGCCTTTGTCCGGGACATTAGCGATCGCAAGCAAGTCGAGGCTGCCATCCGGGCGGAACAGGAAAAGTCCGAAAAATTGCTCTTAAATATTTTACCGCAATCAATTGCTAAACGTTTGAAACAAAGAGAAAGAAATATTGCTGAAGCATTCGCCGAGGTGACAATTTTGTTTGCCGACATCGTGGGCTTTACTCAGCTTTCGTCGCAAATCAGTCCTCAAGAATTGGTGTACTTGCTCAACGAAATTTTCAGCGAATTCGATCGCCTGACCGATTTGTACCATTTGGAAAAAATCAAGACAATTGGCGACGCTTATATGGTAGCTGGCGGCATTCCGAGCCCCCGCAGCGATGGCGCCGAGGCTGTTGCCGAAATGGCGATCGGTATGCAAGAGGCGATCGGTTTATTTAACATCGCCCACGGTCACTCTTTAAGCATCCGCATCGGCATCAATACCGGGGCTGTAGTAGCTGGCGTAATTGGCACTAAAAAGTTTATTTACGATTTGTGGGGCGACGCGGTGAATACAGCTTCGCGGATGGAATCTCACGGCCTTCCGGGCTGCATTCACGTCACAGAAGCAACTCGCAAACTGTTGTGCGATAAATATGTTTTTGAGGATAGAGGAGTAATTTCAATCAAAGGTAAGGGAGAAATGAGGACTTATTTGCTGGCCAAACCTCTTAAAAAATAAGACGCTCTCTAATCCCGGTTGTTTCAACCACTCATCGGCGGATTTGTGTGCAAGTTCAGCTTCTTTAATCGGCGAAGGAATAGGCACTTTTGCTAAGCGTTCGAGTTAACTTAGAATTGATAATTTTTAGGATAAACAGTTTATTTTAGCCTAAGGATCGCTCCTGTAAATAATTTACACATATTTGTGGGATGGGCGGGAGAGCCCGTCCTTTCTGGACCGGCTCTCCCGCCCATCCCACAATAATTAAAATTGTAAGTTATTTAATTCTCATTCCTAACAGAAAAAAAGAGGACACAGCGCCGTGCTGTGTCCCTACAAATACCGAATTTAAAACCCAGCTTAAAAAGACTTAAAGCCCTCCGCCCGACTGAGTTTTTTTACTCAACCAATCCTTACCCAATCTGATGGTCACATCCGACTGCAAAGCACCGGTACTCTCAACCAGCACCTCTCCAAAACCCAAAGACTGGCGAATCGCTTGGGCACCTTTAATATCCCCGTCTTGAGCTACAATCGTCGTTACATCTAGCGGTTCAGACCAAGCTTTAGAAACTTGCACATTCCGATAGCCTGCCCGAGTTAAAGTCCTGACAAAATCTTCAACAGCCGATCGATCGCCCGTACTGTCTTGAATCGCCACCTTCAGAAAAGTCGAATCAGCATTCTCGATTGTCCAAGTATTTTGACCGAAGTCAAAATGCTTTGCCACCAGAGTTTCGATGCCATTTTGGTCTGGCAACCAAAAACTTGCCTTGTAGTCCTTAGGATCGCTGAATTTGCCCGGAACCATCAACATCTGCACTCCAGCGCGATCGGTTTGAGTAGCAAAACCAGCCAAAGCCACCAATTCTTCTATACTCAAATTAGTATCAAGGTGAGACTGAATCACCGATAAAATCTTCGGCAACCGAGAGAGCAAACCAACATTAACTTGCTCTTCCACAAAAGCCCGCATCAACAATTGCTGGCGCTGTACCCGCCCGATATCCCCTAAATCGTCATGTCGGTAAAGCAAATAGTGTACGATTTGTTCGCCATTCAGACGTTGTTTGCCAGCCTTTAAATCTATATATAAATGCTGACTTTCATCGGTATACTTCATGTCTTTAGGGACATTAATCGTAATCCCGCCCAGGGCATCTACCAAACTTTTGATACCTTGAATATTGACTGTGACATAGCGGTCAATGCCCACGCCGCCCAGCAGTCCGCTCACTGACTTCGCTGAAGAAGCCGGGCCGCCGTAGTAATTAGCTTCGTTGATTTTCACGACACCCCTACCTTCAACATAGGTGCGGGTGTCTCGCGGAATGGAAAGCACGCTTATTTTTTTATTTTGAGGGTCAAACCTCACCAACAGCATAGTATCGGTTAACCCCTTAAAAGAGTTTTGCCAGACATCGTATCCCTTGTCTTTATCGGGATGGCCGTCGAGGTCTGAACTCAGAACCTTAAGTCCTAAAACTAAAATATTAACTGGGCGAGTCAGCTCCGGCATCTTCATGCTGAGCTTTGCCATGTCGCCTTGAGAAAACACCGCCGCTTCTTCAGGAGTCAACTTTTGTTGCTGAAGCGGCGTTGTGGAAAGGGAGACGGCTAGCAGCGCTCCGGCTGTGGCTGAGAGCATGGCTACTCCAGCCAAACCAAAACCAAAACCCAGCCAACGACCTCGATGCGGTTGGTGCGATTTTTTGGTTGAAGGTTGAGCGGTTGATTGTTTGATAGGGTCTTGATTAGGAGTTTTTTGAGCTGGCACTGGCTTCCTCACACACAACAAAAATAAAAAAGATAATGGCAATATGTAGTATCAAGCTGAAGACGCACTCAATCAATAGGGTAGGGGCTTAAGAGAACCCTAAATTATGATAAATGTTTGCCCACCACTTGCTCGGCTACGCGGCTAATTCCGGGCAACCATAGCGGTTGACGCTTCCAGAGGCGAACCATCAGTCCCAGAGCAACGATAAAATAGCTGGTTGTCAGCAGGCTACTCATTAATAACATGGTAAGTGTCCCAGATTCCGCAGAAATCGCGACCGCTTCTAAAAGAATATGTCCTAAGAGCCAGCTAAATGCAAGGGCAATTGCCAATCGGCTGACGGCTTTGCGTTCGGGACTGCCCTGACGGCGGTAAAGATTCCACAGGGCGGGGAAAAAGCCGATGACTGGGATCATTAGTACAAACAGACTTGCCCGATCGAGTTCGGGATTGTCTAAGGGATCTTTATTTTTCATAATTCGCTACTGAAAATTTGCAGAAGGTATAGTTTTGCACGCAAGTTATTTGTTAGACGGAAAATTTATATCGTAAACCAAAACTCGCAGCGCCGGCAGGTGTTGCACAAAAATTGTCTGTTAGAGGCAAAATTTTGCCGCTAAACCTGCCCTTACCTATTATTGACAATTTTTCGACCCGGAGAGCCGTATTTTGATAAACTGGATACAGCACAGGAGACAGGAGACACAGACCTAGCCATGACCAAATCCCAAAAATCGATCGTTATTTCTCCATCAATATTATCAGCCGATTTTAGCCGTCTCGGAGAAGAGATTCAGGCTGTCGATCGCGCCGGCGCCGACTGGATTCACGTAGATGTGATGGACGGTCGCTTTGTACCTAATATTACGATCGGGCCGCTGATTGTCGAAGCAATTCGCCCGGTTACTACCAAGCCCCTGGATGTCCACCTGATGATTGTGGAGCCGGAGAAGTACGTGGAGGACTTCGCTAAGGCTGGTGCTGACATTATTTCGGTGCACGCCGAACACAATGCTTCGCCTCACTTGCACCGCACCCTGGGTCAAATTCGGGAATTGGGCAAAATGGCTGGTGTGGTGCTGAATCCTTCGACGCCGCTGGAGTTGATCGAGCACGTGCTGGAACTTTGCGATTTGGTGCTGATTATGAGCGTCAACCCAGGCTTTGGCGGTCAAAGTTTTATCCCGACTATGGTACCGAAAATTCGCAAGCTGCGCCAAATGTGCGACGAGAGAGGTCTCGATCCTTGGATTGAAGTGGATGGCGGTTTGAAGGGAAACAATACTTGGCAGGTTCTGGAAGCGGGCGCAAATGCGATCGTCGCTGGTTCTGCTGTGTTTAAGGCGAATGATTACGCAGGTGCGATCGAGGGTATCCGCCACAGCAAGCGCCCGACTCCAGAGTTGGCTGCTGTTTAGTTGAAAGTGCGATCGCCTCCGAGGAATTAGTAATAGACTTTGCCCAAAATTATCGCTTCACAGGCGCAGGATGCTTGTGAAGCGATAATTATTAGAGAGGTCTAGAGGTCTATTGGTATCAAAAACCAGTAAAGTTCGTAGTGCGGACTTCAGTCCGCAGGATAAGAGCGGACTGAAGTCCGCACTACGAACCGTTTTTGTTATGGTAATCGATCGCACGTGATATCAAACTATTGACCGGACATTATAAGTCCTAAAAGTATCAAGATCTAACCCGCAACGTCAGGCGGACTGTATTCCCAATTGGGTGAGGAATGCGCCAGCTAAAGAGCCATTTTTTAATCGTTTTCAGCAACTCCACATCTGCCAAAGTCGAAGCATCGGTATCTACGACTATGCGCGCGAGGCGAACTTTAGCGAAGACAAGCTCCAAAACCAATTCGCCATTTGTACCGGGCGGGACAATCCGGGTTTCCAAGTATTCGTTTAAACTAGCCATTGCCCTGCGATCTAACCCTTGGGCGCTGACGACTTCTACTTGTTGTACGATCGCTGGTTCTACGCTTGCACAGTAATGCTTCGTCCCTGGGTACAGTATAGGAAACTCCGCAAAAGGAGCCCTCGCGGGCAGGGAGATGCCGCGTTCTTGTTCTTGTTCCATCCAGTCTGTGCAGCCATTATCTTCTACATAGCCTGTGCCGCCCAATACGCCCAGATATTCCACCGCTTCCGGCATTTCTACAGGCACATTCATCGAGATAGATTCCGTTCCCGGTTCGACGCGCACGTCATCGCTGACGGCCACGAAAGCCGTGTACTGCGACAAAAGCTGATACGTTAGCGCCGTTTCTGTCACCGTTTCCACCCCCACTTTGGTTTCGTACTGCACCATCTGATTCATCAAATCTTTGATGCGGTGCCGCCCCCAAAGTTGGGCCACTGCCGGATTTCCTGTTTCGGAAAAGTTCATTTCGTAGGTTTGGATGTACTGGTTTCCGCCTGCACTAACTCCTTTAATATGAAGTGTTCCGTCCTCCAAATCCTCCTTTTTTCCAAATAGAACGAGGGGTTGTTCGGCAAATAAATCAGGTGCAATTGAAGGATAAATCACCGGACTTTCGCCCTCTCCCTGCCAATTAATTGCTAGATTTACCAACACGGGATTGTTGATTTGTCGGAATAACTTTTCCACAAATTCGTTAACGGGTTCGTCGTGCGTGACAATCCGGGAGAAACCCCGCCCAATTTCGGCAATGCGATCAAACCGTTTTTGTGATGGTAATCAACCGGACCTGATATAAACTGCAAAATTTCCGCCGCGATCGTCCGCTTGAGTTAATACCGTCGATTGAGTTTCTCGACCAGCAACTTGATAGCGAACAATCAAATCTTTGTTGGGAATTGTATCTAAATTTCCCAACTGAACGCGCACCATCGAACCATTTGTTTGCTCGCTGGCTGCGGCAGTTTGGGGAGAGTCGAAATATTCAATTTGCAGTTGGTGGGATGGGGAATTGACATTACGAATCGGTACGCCTGCTGCAATTTCCAGCGTCACCCCGATATCCTGTCCCGATCGCATTCCCGGCGACAAAATCGGGGCATTCAGCCGCGACGCATCGGGGACAATATCAGTATCGGAATTAACTGTCATTGGGGCTGGGGCGCTACCGATGGCTGTCGTTTCATCCAGCGGCGTACCGGGAATATATCGTGGCCCAACTACCATCGGAAACACAAATTCATAATCCCCAGCGAGAAATTTCAAGCTGTCAGTATAGCGAATCGTGACCTCGATTTCTTCTCCCGGTTTGATGTTGGCGAGGGATTGGGTGAAAATATTATCTCACTCTTGTTCCAGCAAACCGGCTGTCCGCCCTTCTTGTTTGGCTTGTTCGTAAATTTGTTGGGCTTCTTCGCGTTTTTTGATAGTGCCTTTAATTGTGCGATCGCCAATTTTAATTTCCATCTCATCTACCGCTGCTTCGGCTGGTAGCGGAAAAATGTAGACGGCTTCTAGCGGCTTGGTGAAAGGATTTTCAAATTTTTGCGAGACTTCAACTCGCGATAGATTTCCGGCTATTTTGGCTCGGACTTCTGTATGTTTCAGGGGAAAAACGAGTTGTTCTTCTTCGGGGGAACGCACGTATAATCCACTGGTGCGATCGGTTGGAGATGTCACGGGTGTCATGAGCTTATTCCTCCATCACTGATATGTATTATAATATCATACAAACAGTAAGACTCAGTGGCGATCGACTTAAGCCGCTAGTCAAACCGTAGTATTACTGCTGGCTGGTGCGATCGTCCAATTCCCATTTGCCAAATTCAATCGCAGCATTTATGCCAACTCCGGTTGCACGAGCGACATGATAAGCGAGGAGACGGCTGAGCCTAAGTCCCTACTGAGATTAATTGTAGGGATACGGCACGTGCCATTGGTGTCAACTTAAGACTAAAACCTTTGAAAAATCTCGTTTGTAGCCGAACTCAGATCCCCCTCGCATCCCCCTGATTGTCGGGGGACTTTAAGAGTGCTTCCGGCCCCCCCCTTAAGAAGGGGGGCTAGGGGGGATCTAGTTTGAGTCGCCAAACTGCAATCTCTGACTACCTTTAACCTTAAGTTGACACCTATGGGCACGTGCAGTCTCCTCATTTCCGGTAATATTAATTCCGATGAAACCGGAAATTATATCAACTATTTGGAGACACTCGCGAGAATCTTTTCCATCTCAGAAAGCTCGATCGCACCGGAGAAAGTTTTGCCGTTCAAAATAAAAAATGGAGTGCCTTCAATGCCCAGTTGTTGGGCGAGTTGCACGTCTTTCTGAATGGCTGCTTCGGCGGCGGGGCTGTTGCGATCGCTGTTGAATTTATCTAATTTGAGATTGAGCTTTTGGGCGATCGCCCCGTAAAATTCCTCGCCTAACTGTTTTTGCCCTTCAAACAAAGCGCTGTAATATTCCCAGAATTTGCCCTGCTGTTGTGCAGCCCAAGCTGCTTTAGCTGCTGGCAGCGCTTGCGGGTGAATGGAAGTCAAGGGAAAATGCTTGTAAGCTAAAGTAACTTTGTCCTGGTGTTTTGCCATAAACTGCTTGACGGTATCGTGAGCGCGCGCGCAAAACGGACATTGAAAATCAGAGAATTCTAAAAGTACAATCTGCTGCGAAGCCGAGCCCGTGCTAGGAGAATCCCCGATCGCCGATTTGGGATTTGTTTTCATCTCCTGAAAAAATGTTTGGCGCGCAGCTTTGAGAGAATCCTGCTGCTGCTGCTGGTACGCTTGTACCGAATCTAAAATTGCTTGCGGGTTTTCGCGGATCACCTGCAAGACTTGCTCTTTAAACTTGGGATCGACTGAATTGCCAGCCGCTGACTGGGCGGGGGAACAACCGATAAATACCAGGCAGCCCGCAAGCAGTGCAGCCAAGCAGAAGGCTTGCTGGCTGCGGAGTTTTCGCCAAATAGTGGATACGTTCATCTTTTTTTTCTGATTCACGGCAACACTTAATCCTACATTTAATTTTGCGGAGTGTCAGGTGTAGGGCAGTTTAGTGCTGTGCAGCTATTTTTAAATCTGAGCAATAATTAGTAATTGGCGATCGCAAATTCGGAGTACGTAATTGGCAGTAGGTTTTACTCACCCGAACAGCAACCAGGGAAATAATTAATATTTAAACTCTCGAAATTTAGTATGATATTGTATCAAGGAGTTTGTAGTGAGGACTTCAGTCCTCATAAAAATTTGGTAGTGCCCTGAAGGAAAGGATCGGAGTAAGCTATAATTAGAGAAGTGTTTCCCATAGCGTGATATGACATTAGAAATTAGTTGCCCTAAT
>NZ_JAEQCI010000075.1:0-52527 GCF_020738565.1 Microcoleus sp. PH2017_12_PCY_D_A
GACCAACCTACGAAGACGAAGCGATCGCGCTTGAGCCAGTCGTCGAGTACATCAAAGATGCCTCTTTCGTTCTGGGCGCGTCCGACTGCGATTGTCATTGCGGTAAAATCCTTTTGCTTGTTAAAAGACCAAGGTTTCTAATTAAACTTAACATAACTATACATTATAAGTTCATTAATTTTCAAGTAAAAGGGCAGAAGTTGTTACAGAATCGCGATCGCCCAGTCACGATCGCCCCAGCGGAGTGAGACTGTTAACGCAAAGTAAATATTTTCCCGGTAAGTCCCGGAAAATCATATTAAAACCTGGTAGTATTAATTTACAGTAAAAATACTGCCAGCTATGACCAAGTATGTCACACCAAGGAAAGCTTGCGAAATCCTGCAAGTCTCAGAAAAAACCCTTAGAAACTGGGAGCTTGCCAATAAAATATCAGCAATCAGAACTCCTTCCAACCAACGACGCTACGACATTGACAGCGTTCTTGGAACAGGACACAGCCGAATTACAGCTATCTACGCCAGGGTTAGTAGTTACAAGCAACGAGCAGACCTCGAACGACAAGTCAGTTACCTCCAAAACCTCTACCCGCAAGCCAAAGTCTTTAAAGACATCGGAAGCGGACTCAACTTCAAAAGAAAAGCGCTGCTTGCCCTTTTGGGACAAGTCATGTCAGGAAATATCTCAACAATTGTGGTCGGACACCAAGATAGGCTTGCGAGGTTTGGTGGAGACCTCATCAAATGGATATGTGAGCAAAACGATTGCCAACTCATGGTTCTCGGTAGAAACGAGCTATCTCCAGAACGAGAAATGGTTGAAGATATCCTTGCCATCATCCACGCCTTTAGTTGCCGACTCTACTCCCTGCGTAAGTACAAATCTGCTATCAAAGAAGATTCGAGTTTACCCGGAAACCAGGCTAGCAGCGAAATGGAGGACTTGGCTTGCAGCAAGTAGATGGTGTTACAATCAAGCAATTGCCATTCTTAAAACCGAAAAGATTGGCAAATACGCTCTGAGGAAAAAGATAATGGACTCGACTCCTAAATGGGTATCCGAGCAGCCCTACAACCCACGACAAATGGCAGTATTTCAAGCCTTTGAAGCACACAAGGCTGCTAAAAAGTCAAAGGGGAACGCCAAATTTAGAAGTCGTTTTGATACATCTGGGACCATCAGATTTCAAGTTAGTAATTGGAAGTCTGGAACTTTTTATCCGCAAGCAACCAAAGGACTATCATTTAAAGCGTCCGAACCAATCATAGAAGTGATGGAACACGAACCAACACTATCACTAATTAATGGGTAATGGTTTATTTGCTATACAGTTGACACGGGAGCATCTCAGTTTTGCAATAAACATTTTTTAAAGAGCGGACTGAAGTCCGTACTACGAACCTTTTTTGAGCGGAACGACAGCACTGTAAATGCTTCCCAGGCCTCTTGAAAACGAAAGCAGCTTGGCTAGGGCTTTAGACCCTGGCGTTAGAACTTTTCTAACTGGATTCGACGGTAGTGATATTATTGAAGCAGGCAGAGGTGATATCGGTCGTATCTACCGACTGGCAAGACATTTAGACAAACTGATGTGGAGGATAGGGTATGCCAAGGGAGGACAATTCAAACGATTGAGGTATTGCTTGAGAAAGTCGGCAGCAAAGATTCGGATTAAGATCAAAAACTTAGTCAACGAGTTACACAAGAAGGCTGCTAAATACTTGGTGACAAAGTATAAGCTAATTTTCTTGCCGACCTTTGAAACGCAGCAAATGATTAAAAAAGGAAAGCGCAAATTAGCGACTAAAACAGCTAGAGCGATGGTCACTTTAAGTCATTACAGTTTTCAGCAAATGTTGAAGCATCAGGCTGTTAAATATGGCAGCCTTGTAGTAGACGTAACCGAAGAGTACACATCGAAAACCTGTTCAAAATGTGGACATATTCACACCAAATTAGGTGGATCTAAAAAGTTTAAATGTCCAGAATGCGGACACACTCTGGACAGAGACTTAAATGGCGCTTTCAATATTTTGTTGAAAGCTTTGAGAGATACCTCCTTGACGGGAGAGCTTGCTGCTTTCACGCTTCTTGCCATACACGGCTAATTCTGGCTTAGTCCTGGATTTGCCGGGTTAAATGTATCTGAGGTAGCCTAGTTGAATTAAAATTTGGGTTTAAGGCTGTTTAAATTTATGACTGCAAAAACAATGACCTCGATCGATTCTGTCCTGCGCTACGAGGTTTTGGGATCTCGCCGCTTCAGCAATTACTGGTGGGCAACGGTTGTCAGCATTGGAGGGACGGGTTTCCTGCTGTCGAGCATTTCCAGCTACTTACACAAGAACTTGCTGCCTTTTGCTGACCCGACTCAGCTCGTTTTCATCCCCCAAGGGATCGCGATGGGTTTCTACGGTGTCTGCGCCCTGCTGTTGGGGCTTTACCTGTGGCTGACTGTGCTCTGGGATGTTGGCGGCGGATACAATGAGTTCGATCGCAAAACAGGTAACGTTCGGATCTTTCGCTGGGGATTTCCCGGCAAAAACCGCAAACTTGATTTTACTTGCAAGACATCGGACGTGCAATCTGTGCGGGTGGACATCAAAGAAGGTCTCAGTCCCCGCCGCAGTATTTACCTCAAGCTCAAAGACCGCCGTCAGTTTCCCCTGACTAGAGTCGGACAGCCGATTGCTTTGTCTCAAGTGGAAAATCAAGCTGCCGAATTGGCTCGATTTTTGCAAGTTCCCCTAGAAGGACTGTAGAGATTTGGGATTTGGGATTTTCGATTTGAGATTGGTAATGTTTTGTAGGTTGGACGGCGAGGCGCACAAAATCGATAAATCTAGGGTGCGCCTCGCCGTGTACCCGACTGATGAAGTGAAAGTGAAAATACAAATGCAAATGCAAATCAAAATTCAGCGGTGGTTCTTCTCACTTTTAATAATTGGCGCGCTGTTTGTGGGGGGATGCGGTAGTTCCCCTGCTGCGAACTCAACTCCGACACCAAATCCGGCGTCGGGTGAAAGCATTTCTTTGTCTCCGTCTCCGTCTCCATCTCCTTCTGCTGCTGTGGCGGCGAGTTCGCAATTTAGCAATCTGCCACGCTTGCAAGGAAAAGCAACGGTGGTGATGACGGTGAAAGGTACTCCAATTACGATCGAACTCGACGGCACCAATGCCCCAATTACTGCCGGCAATTTTGTCGATTTGGTTCAGAAAGGAGTCTACGACGGGCTGGTATTTCACCGAGTGGTGCGGGAACCTCAGCCTTTTGTAGTTCAGGGCGGCGACCCCCAGGGCAAAGACCCTAAATTCCCTGCGTCGCGACTGGGAACTGGGGGCTTTATTGACCCGAAAACATCTACAGAACGCAGGATTCCTCTGGAAATTAAAGCTAAAGATGCCCCGAGTCCGACTTACAGCCAAACGCTAGAACAAGCTGGGATTGCTCAGAAACCCGTGTTGATGCACACTCGCGGGGCTGTGGCTATGGCTCGATCGCAAAGTCCTGATTCGGCTTCTTCTCAGTTTTACTTTACTTTGACCGATGTGCCGTTTTTGGACGGTAGCTACGCGGTTTTTGGCTACGTGAAGCAAGGGATGGATGTTATCGATCGGATTCAAGCGGGCGATCGGATTGAGAAGGCTACTGTGACTCAGGGTTTGGAAAATTTTAAGGCTGTTAATTAGTCAGTAGTCCTTAGTCATTAGTCCTTAGTCATTAGTCCTTAGTCATTAGTCAGCAGTCAGTAGTCATTAGTCAATAGTCATAGCGCGAGCACTTCAAGAGCTCGCTTTCCAGCAGTCAATAGTCATAGTGCGAGCACTTCAAGAGCTCGCTTTCCAGTAGTCATTAGTGCTGTCGCCCCTCGCTTTCCAGCAGTCAGTATTCATTAGAAAAACAACTGCTTTCTATTTTCTACTTTCTGCCGAAAGCAAGCTTTCTATCTATGGATGTTGTGGTTACGGGAATTGGTCTTGTTTCAGCTTTAGGCAATCTAGAAAATAGCTGGAAACAACTGCTGTATGGGAATTGTGGCCTTGGGAAGCATCAACCTTTTTTAGAACTTGAACCGCAACTTTTGGCTTTAGTTGGCAAAAAACCTGCCGATTTAATAACTTTAACTCGGCAGGTTTTGGCAGATGCTTTGCAAGATGCTAATTTGACTTTGCCAATTCCTGATTGCGGAATTGCGATCGGTTCTAGTCGCGGTTTTCAGGCGAATTTGGAACAGTTGGCAAGAGAGGGGGAGAGGGGGAGAGGGGGAGAAGGGGAGAGGGAAAGAGGGGGAGAACTGCCGGATTCCCAATGCCCAAATGCCCTGTTTGGCCAATGCCCAATACCCAATGCCCGATGCCCAATTCCCAATGCCCAATTCCCAATGCCCAATGCCCAATTCCCAATTCCCGATGCCCGATGCCCCATGCCCAATTCCCAATTCGTGGATTTTTTGCCTCACATGGGGGCGATCGCGGTGGCGAGGGCAATTGGCTCGATGGGGCCTGTGCTGGCGCCGATGGCTGCTTGTGCGACGGGCCTACAGTCGATCGCCCGCGCTGTTGATTTAATCCGCACTGGTGAGTGTCAGCGCGCGATCGCCGGTGCTGTAGAAGCGCCAATTACACCGCTTACTGTGGCTGGATTTAACCGCATGGGTGCTTTGGCAAACACCGGCTGCTATCCCTTTGACGAACATCGGGAAGGCTTAATTCTCGGCGAAGGCGGGGCTTTATTTGTATTAGAATCAAGTGAGTTGGCAAGGCGCCGCAACGCTAAAATTTACGGTCTAATTTCCGGTTTTGGGTTGACAAATGATGCTTTTCATGCTAATGCGCCGGAGTTGGGCGGAAAAAGTGCGATCGCAGCCGTAAGTCAATGTTTGAAACGCAGCAATTTAACGGCGGTTGATATAGATTTTATTCACGCTCACGGTACTGGAACTGATTTAAATGACCGACATGAAGCCCTGTTAATTCAGAAATTGTTTCGCCAAGGAGTTGCTGTTAGTTCGACGAAGGGGGCTACTGGTCATACTTTGGGAGCTTCGGGTGCTCTGGGCGTCGCTTTTTGTTTGATGGGTATTAAATACCAGATGTTGCCACCTTGCACTGGCATGAAAAAACCGGGGTTTGAGTTAGATTTTGTGAGGTTTGCCCGATCGACTCTTGTGAGAAATGCGGTTTGTTTGAGTTTTGGTTTTGGCGGGCAGAATGCTGGGATTGTCTTATCTGGCGATCGTTAATTTTTGGCAATGCAAGGCGATCGGCATTGAAATTACAGCATCTCTCTACAATTAAAATCTTGTGGGGGCGTGTCAGAAAGTGCGATCGCACTTCCCATTTAAATCTGAGATCAAATATCATATATATGTATTTTAGTAAATTAACTTAGAATGTTGCTGAGATTGCTGGTGCTACTTTCCTAGTCTGGCTCTGCATCCCGACGCTTACCTTCTGTCAAAGTCAAGGATGCCAGAAAATAGAAGCAGATTCCAGCAGTATTGTATTTTATTAACGCATCAATGCTTATAGCGCAAAGATAGAAGAAAGAAACAATTTCAATTAAGCCTCAGGTATTTTCACATGGATCTGGCATCTCATCGATTTATGTCTTATTTTGAACCTCTTCAAGCTGCTCACCTGTGTCAAATAGCTGTCTTGGAGAGTTTTGCTGAAGAAACGCTGGTTTTTGAAGAAGGAGAAACAGCGGATTTTTTATATCTAATTTTAGAAGGTGAAGTCGAGTTTAGCAAGCGAATTGACAACAGTAAATATCAAACTATTGCTGTCGCTAAGCGCGACGATTTTTTTGGCGAACTCGGAGTTTTAGACGGAGAGCCTCGCAGTGCTAGAGCTGTGGCAGTTGCAGGTTCAACTTTGGCAAAAATAGGTCGCGAAGAACTGATAGCAACTCTCCAGTTTGCTAAAGGCAGTTCAGTAATGCAAATGTTTAGTTTTATTATTAAAAATTTGCGGTCTACCACGGATCAATATGTTAGCCAGTTCGTACACAAACAAAAAATGGTCTTAGTGGGAGAAATGGTGAGTACAATTATTCACGATTTCAAAAGTCCTTTTACGGGAATTAAACTCTCCAGCGAAATGCTCAAAGAAATGCACCCGGATACTGAAACTCAGGAATGGTGCGAACTTATTCAATTGCAAGTTCAGCGAATGTTGGGGATGGCTGAGGAAGTATTAGAATTTTCGCGTGGCACCTCTGCATTAAATAAAAAACCGGTTAATCTCATCCAGACGTTGCAGCAGTTTGAAAAGTTGAACAGAGTTTATTTTGAGGCGGCAAAAGTAGATTTGGTGATACGGGTATCAGAAGTGATAGTGGAAGCTGATGACAATAAGATTTTGCGCGTTTTGCAAAATTTAGTTGGGAATGCTGTTGAAGCTTTTGGCGGACGCGGGGGGCGAGTAGAGATTATTGTGACACAAAGTGAGGATTGGGCAGAAATTAGCATTTACGATAACGGGCCGGGCATTCCGCAGTCAATAAAAGACAAGTTATTTGAACCGTTTGTAACCTATGGGAAGCGGACTGGTACGGGCTTGGGAACGGCAATTGCTAAGTCGATAGTTGATGCTCACAAAGGAGAAATTACTTATGAGTCGGAAAACAAAAAAGGGACAACTTTTTACATCCGCTTGCCGAAAGTCATCAGTTAACCGATCGAGTTTAAGTAATGTTTATTTGTCCCCAGCTAATTAGGTCATAATAATGTGTAGCGAGTTGCACAATCAGGTATAATTGAATTAACGATCTGCTAAAAATCTGATGCCAGTTACTATTCAAGCCTTACCCGCAGAAGTTATAGATTTAATTGCCGCAGGAGAAGTGATTGACTCGATCGCCGCTGCGGTACGAGAATTAGTAGAAAATTCTCTCGATGCAGGCGCAACTCGCATCGTTGTGTCTGTTTGGCCCGAACAATGGCGGGTGCAAGTTGCGGATAACGGTACGGGAATGGATCTGGAAAACTTGCAGCAGGCGGCTTCGCCTCACAGTACGAGCAAAATTACCACGGAAGCTGACCTTTACAAAATTGCTACTTTGGGATTTCGCGGTGAAGCTTTGCACAGTTTGGCTCAGTTAGGCTGTTTGGAGGTTTTGAGCAGGCCCAACGATTTGGGATTGGGAGATTTTTGGGAAAATCGAGAGTCTGGGGAAACCCCCCCCAGCCCCCCCTTGTTAAGGGGGGGAGTTGAGAAGTCATCGTTTAACAAGTCGGGAACCCAAAATGCTCGATCGGGCTGGCGGGTAGTTTACAACAACGCAGGCGTTGCTGTGGAGGTGGAAACAGCGGCAATTGCTCCGGGCACGGTGGTGACTGTGGCTAATTTGTTTGGCAATTGGCCTGTGCGCCGCACTTTTTTGTCGCCGGCGCAGCAAATGCGATCGATCCAATCAATCCTCCAGCAAATTGCAATTTGTCACCCCCACGTTAATTGGCAGTTGCGCCAAGCAAATGCGCCTTGTTTTTACATAACTTCGGCCAGCACAGCGGAACAAATTTTGCCTCAATTTGTGCGCGGCGTGCGATCGAGCGATTTACAATATTTAAAATTAGATTTGCCTGCGAGTCCTCAAAATCAGAAAGCTGCAAATTTTTTGGTAGAACCTCAACTTGTGGGAGCTACAAACAAGCACAATTATCAATTCCCTATGCCCAATTCCCGATGCCCAATTCCCAATTCTCAGTCTTTAGAGTTGGTAATTGGTTTGCCCGATCGCTGTCACCGCTCTCGGCCGGATTGGGTTAAGGTGGCAGTAAACCGGCGGGTTGTGCGATCGCCCGAAATAGAGCAAACTATTCTCAGCGCCTTCGCCCGCACTTGTGGGCGCGATCGCTATCCCGTGTGTTTTGTTCACCTGCAACTCTCCCCCTCGGAAATCGACTGGAACCGCCACCCGGCTAAAGTGGAAATATATCTGCACGATCCGAGTTTTTGGCAAGCACAAGTTGGCGCTGCAATCGATCGGGCTTTGCACCTGAATGATGAAGTTTTGCCAGATCCTCCAATTCCCGATCGCGTGGGACAGTTGCTGAAAGCATCGGAACAAAAAAGTGCTTACAGCGTGGGGACTTCGGCTCGTAAGAGTGATGGCGGTGACGAACAGGCAACAGGTCGTAAAATAGGATTGATGGAATTGCGGGCGATCGCACAAGTTCACAATACTTACATTGTTGCAGAACACTCTAGCGGAATGTGGTTGGTAGAACAGCACATCGCTCACGAGCGCGTTTTGTACGAACGCATCTGCGCTGATTGGCAATTAAAATCTCTCGAAAAACCAGTAATTCTCAGTCAATTATCTGCCCTGCAAATTGAGAACTTGTCCCGCTTGGGTTTGGAAGTAGAAAGTTTTGGCGAACAGCTATGGGCGGCGCGGGAAGTACCGGATTTATTGGTCGATCGAGATGACTGTGCGGATGCGCTTTTTGAACTCAGTAAAGTCGCAGATTTGCAAGCTGCTCAAGTTGCTACTGCTTGTCGCAGCGCTATTCGCAACGGTACTCCTCTCAATCTTTCGGAAATGCAAAATTTGTTGGATGAATGGCAGCAAACTCGCAACCCGCGCACCTGTCCCCACGGCCGCCCGATCTATTTTGCTTTGGAAGAATCGACTTTGGCTCGCATTTTTCGCCGCAGTTGGGTGATTGGGAAAAGTCACGGGATTTGAAAGTTATAAATTAACTACAAAATTAAACTGTAGAGAACAATAAAAAAGAAAGTTGATTTTTTATAAGAGGTTTGTAGTGAGGAATTCTGTCCTTCATAAATGCGGAGGGTGCATCTCAATGCAAGCGAATATATGCGTAGGGGCGAAGCATGACCGCAGAAAATAGGAGATGATAACTAATAACTTATATGCGGTCATGCTTCGCCCTCTTCCAAAGTGAGATGCACCCAATGCGGACTAAAGTCCTCACTACGAACCTGAAAGTTCAATTTTTTATAATAGGTTTGATCCTTCGGACTTCAGTCCTTCATGAATGCGGACTAAAGTCCTCACTACGAACCTGAAAGTTGATTTTTTATAAGAGGTTTGTAGTGAGGACTTCAGTCCTTCATGAATGCGGACTAAAGTCCTCACTACGAACTTGCCACAGGCTTGCTGGCCTGTTTCACAGTAAAAAAATTCTGGCTTAAAATAAAAATGCCTTTTTTTCAATAAAAAAAGTCTCTTGTGGAACAGGTATCTTGCCTATTCAGAATATTCGGATAAAATGTTAATTAAAATCACATCAATTATAAATATGGATTTGACGATCGCCCGACAACTCTTTTATCAAGAAATTAGTCAGCCAGACGCTGGGATCGACCTAGCGAAAGCTGCGCTGTACATGGCTTTGGAAGAATATCCGAATTTTGAGCCTCTGGATTATCTCAATGCACTTGATGCGATCGCCGATCGAGTGCGTTTGCGCCTCCCGTCACAGAATTATCCGCTGCGGATCATTCAAACTATTAACCGCTATTTGTATGACGATTTGGAATTTTCCGGCAATAATGCTGATTATTACGACCCCCGCAATAGCTTTTTGAATCAAGTGATCGATCGCCGCACTGGGATTCCCATCTCTTTGTCTTTGGTTTATTTGGAGGTTGCTAAGCGGATTGATTTTCCGATGGTGGGGATTGGAATGCCGGGACATTTTTTAATTAGGCCGAATTTTGAGGATGCTGGGATTTTTGTGGATGCGTTTAACGGCGGCGAGATATTATTTCCAGAAGATTGTCAAGGGAGGCTTTCTCAAATTTACGGTCAACCTATGGAGTTGCAGCCGGCTTTTCTCGCCCCGGTAAGTCCGCGGCAGTTGTTGGGGCGAATGCTGGGAAATCTGAAGGCGATTTACTTCCAGCAGGGTGATGCTGTGAGGTTTATGGGGGCGATCGATCGGATTTTGCTGCTGTTTCCTGATGCACTCTTGGAAAGGCGCGATCGCGGAATTCTCTACCATCAACAGGGCCGCTTGGCCGAGGCGCGTCAGGATTTGGAAATCTACCTGAGAAATGCTCCGAATGCTGAGGATGCTCCTAGAATTCGCCTGTTGCTCGAAAGGCTCGATCGGGATATCTGAACTTAAATTTGCGATCGATCGCACAACATCGCAGGTGAAACCGACAATCTATATACTGGTGCGCGACGACCAAATCTCGCTTTTATAAGTTTTGCAAAGGTATATAAAATTGTCAAAAGTCCGAGGGTAACATATAAATTATCAATCAACACCTATCTTTTGATAGGTTAAATTGGTTTGACATGACTGTATAATACCTAGGTCATTTACGGAACTCCTGAGTCCACCTTCCCGACTGATAGCTGCGAATGCGATCGATAGAAACAGTATTTTGACGTAAAGAGGCGCAAACTCATGAACTTTAAGTTTCAACAAGGTTATCTCAACGCAATGCAACAGCAGTCAGCCCATTTAGCCAAAAAAATGTCAAAGCGTTTATCGTTAGGTTTGGCACTTTTGGTGGGAACAAGTGCAGTATTGCTGAGCAGTGGCAAAGCCTTTGCATTAGACAATGTTACCGTAAAATACGGTGCTGTTGACGTAACTTTACCGATGAGCGACTTGCAAAGCTTTGCACAAACCGGCAAACCATCAGCTCAACTGCAAAGCGTTTTGAGTCTTGCGAAACAAACTCCCGAATCGGTGCGCGAAATATTAACGCGAGAAGTGGCTTTAGATCCCCAAATAGTATCGCGGCTGGCAAATACTTATTTTGGGGAAATTGTTTTCAAACAATTGGGCGAGGTTGCTTATACGCCAGCAACAAAGGCACAAAGCGCGCCGGCACTGCGCGATGCTTTAGTCGCCGCTTCCAAAGATGGCAAAATATCGCTGATGGAAGTGATGCAAAATTACGCTCCCCCGGCTTTAGAAGTTGACGGCAATCAAGCGATGGCTATCTACCAGCGAGTGATGAAAGATATGCAAGATTTGCAAGCTATGTATCAGAATTCCCCGGGTTTGCAAAGTACGGCGGGTCAAGCCAGACAAATGATTTGTCAGCCCAACTCATCATCGGGGGCTGGGAAGTAAATCATTTTGCTCTTAATTGGGAATTGGGAATTGGGCCTAGGGCCTAGGGCCTAGGGCCTAGGGCCTAGGGAATTGGGAATTGGGAATTGGGCCTAGGGCCTAGGGCCTAGGGCCTAGGGGATTGGCCTTCCCAGGGCATAGGGAATTGGTGCTTTCTTTTCCTATTATCTGTTACTTTTCAGCGATTACCGATTACCGATTCCCAATTCCCAATTCCCAATTCCCAATTACCGATTACCGATTACCGATTACCAATTCCCCATTACCAATTACTGATTACCGATTACCGATTACCAATTACCCAATTACCCAATTACCCAATTACCCAATTACCCATGCCCCATGCCCCATGCCCCATGCCCCATTCCCCATGCCCCATTACACCTTACCAATTTCTTGAGATAATTGCTCGGCTACCCGTTTGAGCCGCCGGAGTTGGCTTTTCATATCTTTTTGCGTCCAAGGGGCTGCAAAGCGATTGAATCCAAATCTAATTAAAGGATTGGGAATTTGAAATTCAAAGCGGTTAATCAAGAGTGTCCCTTGGATTTGGGGCTGGCATTCCCAGCGATCGCATCCTTTGAAATATCCGTCGAACCCCCATACAATTAAACCCGGTTGTCGCTCCAACACAACACTCTCTAAAGTGGGTTGCAAAACGGGAATTTTTATGATAAATAAGCTGCGACTTCCTACAGCAGTATCCCATTCGCCCTTGGGATCGCAGCGCAGCAAGGGATTGAGCCATTTGTGCATTAAAGTGCGATCGACTATACAGCGCTCCACCAAGGTAGCAGCAGCGCGAATTTCAATGGATTGCTCGAAAACTTGACGAATTGACATGGAAACCTGCAACAAGGAGGGTATTACAAGACTTTGCTTACTTTAGAGTTATTTACTTAGTTGTAGCGTCAATTTCTCCAGAAAGTAAAAGATTGACACACCCCTAAATACAGTGTATCATCGGAAAATAACAGTATATATAGCCTTTCGAGCAAAAAAATTCGCGGACGACTGGGCCTAGGGCCTAGGGCCTAGGGCATACCTCACTTTTTTGATAACCGCTATATACCGATTATGCAGTTAGTCGAAAGGCACATCATCAAACCAAATCATAGGTTTTATCGAGAAGCCGATCGACTGTCATGGCATTGCAAAAATCTTTACAACTCGGCTAACTACACATACCGTCAAAACTTTTTCGCCAACAAACAAACAAACAAACAAACGCTCTGGCTGTTTATCGCGCGCTCAAAACCTGTTCAGATTGCAAAGCACTGCCCGCAAAAGTAGCACAAAGCACCCTCGGCTTAGTCCTCAAAGCATGGACTAGCTATCATCTGGCGGTGCGAAACTATCAGGAAGACGCAACTAAATTTAAAGCCGCACCCAAAATCCCTTATTATCAAGGTTCAAGAGAGCGAAAAAGAGCAGGCGGGCGCTATGTAGCGGTATTTAATTGTCAAGCTGTCAGCAAAAGAGCCTTAAAAAAAGGATATGCTCGTTACTCAGAGACTAATATTTGGTTGCTCTCAAAAGTCACCTCGATTCAGGAAATCCGGATTGTTCCCAAGGTGGGTGGTTATATTGTCGAGGTCGTTTATGAAAAGTTAGAACAGCCTTTACAAGTTAATCAGAGAGTAGCTGCCATAGATTTAGGATTAAACAATCTGGCAACATTAACTTACAATGTTGCTGGGTTAGTAGCGAGAATCTACGGCGGAGGGGCCCTCAAGTCAACCAACCAATACTGCAATCAAGTTTCATCGACATTAAAATCATTGTTGCCGATCGCGCAAAAAAACAGTAAAAAACTTGTCAAATTGTGGCACAAGCGTAACTGTAAAGTGGATTACTACCTCCACACAACGAGTTCTGCAATGATCGAGGAACTCGTCAATCATCAAATTGGCTTGCTGGTTGTAGGCTGGAACCAGGATTTTAAAGATGGGATTAATCGTGGCAAGGTTAACTATCAAAATTTTGCCTGCATTCCCGATCGCCGGTTCGTGCAAATGTTGCAGTACAAAGGACAACTGGCCCGGATTAACGTTGTGTTAGTAGAGGAGAGTTACACATCGATCTGTTCTGCCTTGGATTTGGAACCAATTGAACAAAAATCAGAGTACATTGGCGGTAGAGTAAAAATGGGATTGTTCAGAACCAAAACTGGACAACTAATCAATGCCGATGTCAACGGTTGTTTGAATATTGGCCCAAAAGCAGTCGGAGATGGGTTGGTCCCAAATTCGATAGAGGGTTTTGTAGTTAACCCAGTACGGTTAAAAGCGTACAAACATTAAATTTAGGCGAGGTCTAGATTTGGTGGAACTATTCTTAAAGTTTCGTCTTCTCCATGTCAAAATCTGACGTTAACCTGAGAAAAAAATGAATGAAACTTGGCAAGAAATAACTCAACCGATATCGGGCCGGGTGGCGGTTATGTCCGATGGCTTACGCCCCGCTACGCTACGCCTTTTGGCACAGACCCAGTCCGGGAATGCCCTGACAGATGCGGAACGCGGAATTAACAATTTCATTCAGGGCACAAACCTTGAAAATCTCGTCTGGGCGATCGGCATCCTGCTAATTGGCTCGATCGTATCAGCCCTAGTCTCATCTTTAGTCGGCGGATTGCTCAAGAAAACGACGATCGACAACCGGCTGGCTGCTTGGATTACCGGGCGCCCGGAAGGAGAAGGATCTCCGCAAGTGGAAAAAATTATTTCCGCAGCGGTATTCTGGATCATTTTTATCTTTTTCCTAGTTGCGTTTTTCAACCGACTGAATCTCACGGCTGTCTCGCAACCCCTGAATACATTTCTCAATCAAATTACCGGTTTCTTGCCGAAGTTAGCCGGCGGGTTAATTTGGTTGGGGATTGCTTGGGTGTTGGCGACAGTTGCCAAATTGGCCGTATCGCGGGCGATGCGGACTTTTGGCGTAGACGAGCGCTTGAATCAGGAGGTGGGCACTGCGCCCACTGAGCGCCCTTTGCTGCTGAGCGATACTGTGGCGAATGCGCTGTACTGGTTCATTTTTCTGCTGTTTTTGCCGCTGATTCTCGACTCACTGGAAATGCAGCAGGCTCTGCTGCCGGTGAATAATTTGCTGAACCAAATTTTGGCGGCAATTCCGAAGATTCTGGAAGCTGTGCTGATTGGGTTTGTCGGCTGGCTGCTAGCTCAAGTGGTGCGGCGGATTGTCACGAATCTGCTGGCTGCTGGTGGGGCGGACAGTTTGGGCGCTCGGTTTGGCATTTCCCGGAGCTCGGGCGGACAATCGCTGTCGTGGATTATCGGCACAATTGTCTACGTGTTGATTTTGATTCCGACGGCGATCGCAGCTTTGAACGCTTTGGACATTCAGGCGATTTCCTTGCCGGCGATCGCGATGCTCAACACGATTCTGGTCGCGCTTCCCAACATTTTTACAGCAGCGATAATTCTCGCCGTTGCTTACATTTTGGGGCGCTGGATCGGCGATTTGGTGACGAATATCTTGACGGGAATTGGCTTTAACAATGTCTTTTCTTGGTTGGGAATGCAGCCGAAACAGCCGCTGCGACTACTACCACCGAGTTCGATCGATCCCGACGCAACGGTACTTCAGGAACCGGATGTTGCGGCACGCACGCCTTCGCAATTTGTCGGCATTGTGGTGCAGGTAGGCATCATGCTGTTTGCTGTGGTGGCGGCTACCGACGTGCTGAAGATTCCGGCCCTGACGGCGATTGTTAGCGGTATTGTGCTGGTTGCAGGTAGGGTTTTGTCTGGTTTGATCGTATTTGCGATCGGCTTGTATTTGGCGAATCTGGCGTTTAGTTTGATTGCTAGCTCTGGAACTCGCCAAGCGCGGCTGTTGGGCCAAACGGCTCGGATCGCGGTGATTGCTTTTGTTTCGGCCTTAGCGCTGCAACAGATGGGCATTGGCAGCGATATTGTGAATTTGGCTTTCGGGCTGCTGCTGGGGGCGATCGCAGTTGGGATTGCTCTAGCTTTTGGTTTGGGCGGGCGCGAGATTGCGGCCGACGAACTGCGCGGATGGCTGGCGTCGTTTAAACAAGATAAGACGCCGCGTTTGTAAGTCTATAAAATGGCGTTTGTCAAGTACAAACGCCATTTTTTTATGCTTAAATTTATCGAACCTGCTAAGATAAAATCAGCGAGAATTGAGGAGACTTAAACCGTGACAGTTTTAACTCAACAAATCGAAGAAGAAATAGAATATCCCAGCAGCGACGGAGAACCGATGGCGGAAAGTGACATCACGCGCGATTACATGACTTACGGCGTGGAAGCTCTGAAGCAGCACTTTCAAGGGCGATCGGATGTCTACGTGTCAGCAAATTCTTTCGTGTATTACGAAGAAGGAAACAAATCAGCAGTAGTTTCTCCAGACATTTATGTAGTATTTGGAGTCAGAAAACGCCAGAGAGATAACTATAAAATCTGGAAAGAAGCAGGGATAGCACCGCATTTTGTCTTAGAAATAACCTCAGAAACAACTCAAGAGGTAGATCGAGAAATTAAACCAGAAACTTATCGAAGTTTGGGAGTCAGGGAATACTTCCAGTACGATCCGTCTGGGGATTATTTGAATCCGATATTGCAAGGAGTGCGTTTAGTAAACAACCAGTACGAGCCGATTCCCGTCAATAATATCGCCTTCGATACGCTGTGGCTGTACAGCGAAGTATTGGGACTGGAATTGCACTTAGTTTCTGGAGAATTAAGGTTTAGAAATCCTCAAACAGGAGAGTTTCTGAAGACTTACCAGCAATCAGAACAAGCACGGCTGGCGGCGGAATCAGCTTTGCGATCGCTGATTTCTCACCTATTAAATTCGGGAATGAATTTAGAGCAAGTTGCACAAATGATGAATTTATCGACATCGGAGGCGCAGCGATTAATAGGAGAAAATGAATAGATTTCTCCCGCAACTATTTTAAGGTAGGTGTGCCGACTGCCTTTTTTTGTTTAACCAGAGGTAGGGAGGGCGCGATCGCCCGCAAAGCTTTGTCATGAGGGCGATCGCGCCCGCATCAAAATCTAATGTAAAACATACTTGACATAAGAGTCAAGCACGTATTACAGTAAAAGTACGGCTTGAATAGGTTTGTGCTGCAAGCTGAGGCAAAAATCTATGCAAAATCAGATCCGCGTTCTCAGAACCGAACGTCAATGGTCGCAAGCACAACTAGCAGAACGCTTGGGTGTCAGCCGCCAAACAATTAACGCCTTAGAAGCGGGTAAATACGATCCGAGTCTGCCATTAGCGCTCAAAATTGCCCAACTATTTAACATCCCTATCGAAGCGATTTTCTCACAGGAGGAAGTAACAATGCTTGCCGATCGAACACCGTTGAATTTTTCTAAATTGCCCGAAACAGCGCTCGCTCACAGATTTACCCCCAGAACGATTAAAGTTATTAACTTGGCTCAAGAAGAAGCAGGCAACCTGGGTCATAATTGGGCCGGCACGGAGCAAATTCTGCTGGGATTAATTGAGGAAGGAACAGGAATTGCAGCTCGGGTTCTGAACGAGGCAGGAGTTAATTTCAGAGCCGCACGGATTGAAGTAGAAAAAATTATTGGTCGCGGCAGCGGATTTGTCACTAAAGGACAGGCGTTTAGTCCTACTGCGAGAGCAAAATCTTTGCTCAATTGTGCGGCGCGATCGGCTAGTGAATTAGGGCATTCTTATATTGATACCGAACACCTACTTTTGGGCTTGTTGCGAGTTGATAAACCCGATCGCCTCACAGAGAACGGAGAAGGAGTGGCTGTAAAAGTTCTCCAGAACTTAGGAATAGATCTAGAAGTGCTAGAGCAACAAGTATTGCAAGTTGCTACTACAAGAGGAGAAGACTTAGAAATTTCTGCCCAAATTGAATCCCCGAACGAATCAACCCAACAAGCTGCTTCGATCGTTGGATCTAGCGATAATTCAACAACTGACTTTGTTTCTGCCGAAATTAGCGCTCGTTTTTGTGCTTTGTTATTTGCTTGGATCGAGCCGCGTAAATTGGGACGAGCGATCGGCTATCGCACCGAATTTCACTTACCTGATGGTAATGTGCTAACTCCTCGAATCGCATTTGTTGCTGCCGAACGTCTCAAACGAGTTCCTCGCATCTATCCAGAATTAGCACCGGATATGTTTGTTGAGATTAAATCTGTTGTCGATCGATCGCCTCGATTGCAGGAGCAAGTACAAGCAGCGATCGCCTTGAGTGTTAAGGTAGGATTGCTGATCGATCCTGACGAGCAAACAGTCACGATATATCGCTCGGGCGGGGCGATCGCAACATTGCGCGATCGGGATGTGTTAACAGTGCCGGAGTTACTGCCCGGTTGGAAAATTCCGGTGGCAAATCTTTGGTCGCCGATGTTTTAGAAAATATCTGCGATCGAAACTTCCAATCGGGAGCATCTCAGGGGAGCATTTACAGTGCTGTCGGGAACTCAAAAAAGGTTCGTGGTACGTCCTGGTGTCCGCTCTTTAAAAAATGCTTCTTGTAAAACTGAGATGCTCCCCTTCCAATCTGCTATAATTAAACGCTCCAGCGCCAGAGATTGCGGAGAGAAGGGAGAGTTTTTTCCATCTATTTTTGCGATCGAGCTGAATAGAGAAGCATGGGAATTATACCAAATCCGGGTTAGATATACCTCAATCGATCGGCGGTTGAAACCGCTGCTACACGCACAAAGTCCGCATATTCAGAGGACTGAAGTCCTCACTACGAACCAAATTACAATCTCGGATCGACTGGTTCGCTTTCCATCGCTAAAACTCCAAAAACGCACTCGTGAACTTGCCTCAACGGAGCGCCCGCAACAAATCGATCCAAGGCTTCTACACCGAGAGCAAACTCTCGCAAAGCTAAAGAACGCTTCCCGGAAAGCCCGCGCGATCGCAATTTATCTAAATGTTCCGGCAAAGAATATTCCAGACCGTAAATAATTCGCAAATACTCTTTACCGCGACATTTTATCGCAGGCTGTATCAGTCCTTTGCTATTATTAACAATAAATTCCATCGGCTTAACAACCATCCCTTCGCCCCCGGCATCAGTCATTTTTTCCCACCATTGAATCCCTGCGGATTGACTGTCAAGATCGGCAATTCTCACTACTTTGTATTCAGTAGCTAACAGCAATTCTAGGTCAAAATTACAGATTTCTGCTATCTGTTCCATGTGCCAGCAGTGATTCTGATCGGTGTGAACATTTCCCTCGGTTGCCAAGATGTGGAAAGGCGCTAACTTGAGGTCGGAGATGGATTTCACGGGCCAGCAGTAGCGCTGGTAGGCATTGACATAGCGATCGGCTAAATCAGCTCGTTCCCGGTAGCTAGCCAACACAGAATCAACTGCAACTCCGCGCTGTTTCGCCTGTTCTAGCTGCTGGATCGCCGCCGCAAACCCGTGACGGGATGCGGTGCCCGCGGGAGCGTATTGTTCTTGCAATAAACCCTGAGCTTTTGCCGACCAAGGCATTAATTCGCAGTCTAAACACACCCAGTCGGTTTGAAATTTATCCCAAAAATTGCTGGCAGAAAGAGCGCGATTTACCCGCGTTAAAAACTCTGTTTCTAAGGTAGAATTATCGAAGAAATGGCGACCTGTACGGGTGTAACAAATGCCAATGCTGTTGTTAAAAATCCCAAAGCGCCGTTTAGCAGCCGATTCGTCGCGGCAAACAATGACAACTGCACGGGAACCCATGTGCTTTTCTTCGCAGACAACTGTCGATACACCCTGCTGTTGGTAGTAGTTAAATGCTTCGGCTGGATGTTCTAAAAGTCCGGGTTCTTTGGAGGTAGCAGCGGGAGACATGGTGGGCGGTAAGTAAATCAGCCATTTGGGATTGGCGGCAAATCTGCTCATTACTTCCAGGGCTGCGATCGCATTTTCTTCGCGAATTGCAATGTTACGTTGCAGGCGAGTTGAGATCGTGCGTTTTCCGAGTACGTCAGAAATGTCCAGCACGTCGTCAAACTGCTGTTGGGCGGTGAGATTTGTGGCGGCAAAACTGTTATCTGGAGTTGCGATGGATGGAAAGGCGATCGGTTTTGCAGGTTCGCAGTAAATCATCGCAGCAGGAACGCTGACAAATTCTCTTTCAGGATACCGCAAAGCTGTTAGTTTGCCGCCGAAAACGCAGCCAGTGTCAATATCAACAGTATTGTTCAACCATTCTGTTTCGGGAATCGGGGTATGTCCGTAAACAACAGCAGCTTGACCTCGATATTCGGCGGCCCAATTGTAGCGGACTGGTAAGCCGAATTCATCGATTTCGCCTGTGGTTTCTCCGTACAAGGCGAAATCTCGAACGCGGGGGGATGCGCGTCCCTGAAGTTCTGCTTTCATTCCGGCGTGGGCGACGACTAATTTGCCGCCGTCGAGGACGTAATGTCCGATTAAACTATCTAGAAATTGGCTAATTTCGCTAACTGCTGATTCGCGCAATTCATCGGGTAAAGCTGCTATTTCTGCTAAGGTTTGTTCGAGTCCGTGGTTGATTTTGACATTCTTGCCGCTGAGTTTTCGCAATAATTTGATATCGTGATTTCCGGGGACGCACAAAGCGGTTGATGCGCTTACCATGTTGCGGACGAGTTTGAGGGTGTCGAGAATGCGCGGGCCTCGATCGACCAAATCGCCCAAAAACACCGCTTTACGGCCTTCTGGATGGGCGTAGGTGGGATAATCCCAAAAGCCTGATTGGCTGGATGATTCGACAATTTGATAGCCCAACTGTTGCAGCAATTGTGACAATTCGCCGCAGCATCCGTGAACGTCGCCGATGATGTCAAAGGGGCCGGTGTCCTGTTTGCGGTTGTTCCACAGCGGTTGTCTCTCGATTTGGGCTGCTGCGATGTCCTCTGGCGAACGGAGGACGTGAACGTAGCGGAAGCCTTCGCGATCGAGATTTCGGAGCGATCGCCTTAAATTTTGAACGTGGCGGCGAATTACGTGGCTCCCGAAGTTGCGGTTTGGACGCTGTTGATTGCGATCGGCACACAATTTCTCTGGCAAATCTAGCACAATTGCTACTAAAAAGCAATGATATTTTCGGGCTAATTCTAACAAAGGTTTGCGGCTTTCCGGCTGAACGTTCGTAGCATCAATCACAGTTAATTTACCCGCAGCCAGACGTTTCGCAGCAATTAAATGCAGCACTTCAAAAGCATCAGCGGTGGCCGCTTGATTGTTTTCGTCATCGGAAACCAGGCCGCGGCAGTAATCGGATGAGATGATTTCTGTCGTTTGGAAATGCTGGCGCGCAAAAGTGGATTTGCCCGAACCGGATGCACCGATGAGCAGGACTAAAGATAGTTCGGGAATGGTAATTTTCATGCTTTAATAGTATTATTCACTGAGTATTTTTATACTATTTTTCAAAAGTATTGCTACAAAATAATTGTCATCAACTCTGTCGATCGGGTGCGTCGCCGCTTGAAAAGTCGATTAAAGTTAGGGATTGTTGATGGCGACGCACCCTACAAATACTGTTCTTCGTCAAAACGTTTGACTACCATTCCCAATCACGCTGATCCCACTCAGTAGTCGTGACATCATCAAGCAAAACATCATCATGTTGTTCGGCCATTTTTGCAAACGCTTCATCCCAACCGGCCCGTGGTTTTGCGGCTGCACGAATGACGATTCGATCGCCCTGAACTTCAATTTCTACTTCTTCACTAATACCAATTTGCTCTAACAAAGATTTAGGAATGCGAATTCCTTGAGATTGATCGACTTTAATTATCTGGGTTTGGATAGATTTGCTCATAGCTGAAGCCTGCATTTTTCCAAGTTTAACTACATTGTAAGCACAAAAAAACTGTAGCAGTTATTCTATCAAAGCAAATATTGCCATTTGCGTAGGCGAACCCACTTCTAAATCTTCCGTTCCAATAGATCGCAACTCTACCCCAAAACCAAACCGTTCGCCAA
Source organism: Microcoleus sp. PH2017_12_PCY_D_A (assembly GCF_020738565.1). NCBI lineage: Bacteria > Bacillati > Cyanobacteriota > Cyanophyceae > Oscillatoriales > Microcoleaceae > Microcoleus > Microcoleus sp. PH2017_12_PCY_D_A. The sequence continues at coordinate 21,034 of NZ_JAEQCI010000075.1, forward strand.
CCCCATGCGCCCAAGTCTGAAACTCATTTCTAGTCCACTCAAAACGGTGATCGCGGTGGCGAAATTTGCCCGCCGACAAGTTTTCAAACCGAACATTATATTCAACATTAGGAGTTGTGACGATCGCAAATTTCGGCCGCACAAACTCAAACAACACCCGTTCAAAAGCAGCCAACCGTTCTAAATCGAGATGTTCGATCACCTCAATCACCGCTGCTGCGTCAAAATCCGTCAAGCGGCTGTCCCGATAAATCAGGGAACTTTGGATCAATTGTAAGCGAGATTGCTGTGCGGGAGAAAAGCGATCGACCTGCAATCGTTCCTTGGCGATTTCCAACGCCCGAAAAGAGACATCGACTCCGGTAATTTGGGCGATCGCACTTTCGGCTAACATAAATCGCAGCAGTTTTCCCTCACCGCAGCCCAAATCCACCACTCGCTGAGCACCGCTGGCTTTTAAAACATCCATCACAGCTTCTAAACGCTGTTCGTTGAGGCTAATTCGCTGTTCTAAAACTTCCTCTTCTAAAGCACGAGAAACTTCGACTTTTTCAGGATCGGTACTATCTTCTTCTGCTAACTGCGCTACAGCAAGGCGAGTCAAACGGCGCTGGCGTTTCAAATAGCGATCGGCAATTTGTTCGCGGGCGGGATGCGCGTTCAACCAACCTTCGCCGTGACGAAATAACTTCTCGATTTCATCATCGCCCACCCAATAATGTTTATCGTCATCTAACACAGGAATTAGTACATAAAGATGACTCAACAAATCCGCCAAACGCAGTGTATTTTGCAGTTCCACAGCAAAGTAAGGACTCGCACCCCACTCGGGAAATTGTTCGTCAAGAATCAGGGGTATTGCTGTCACTTGATAGCCCAGCGGCTCAAACATTTGGCGCAGGAACTTTTCGCCGCCGCGACAGGGCAATACCGGCAGATTTACTGTCAGCGGAATGGCAGTTTCTGCGAGTTCTGGGCGGTCTTTGCAGCGACCGGATAGAGCGGTACGGAAGACCTGGGCGAGGGCGACAGACAGAAACGAAGAGGCAACGTAGGGGCGATCGTTGACGTATTGTTCGAGCGGGCGATCGCCCGATTTGGACTTACCGCGCACCAAACCAACCGGATCGACATCTAACAGCAAAGCCGCCGTGCACTTGTCTGCATTCGCTTCAGGATAAAACACGCTGGCTTGTCCGAAAGTCATCGGGAAGCATTGAAGGCGATCGGGATGTTTGTGAAGCAAATAGCCCAAATCCGTAGCAGGGAAGCGAGTTGTGGAGATAGTTAATAACATAATATTGGTAATTGGTAATTGGTAATTGGTAATTGGTAATTGGTTTGTGAGTAACACATAACCGGGCGCTAATCCACAAGTCCGCCGAGGGTTAAAAACCCCCGTCTCATAGCGAAAGTCCTCTTAAAGAGGACTGAAAAACACATTTTTCAACAAGTATTATAATATCTTCCCAGTCGGTTTCAACCGACTTAAGCTATGAGACAGGGGTTTTAACCCCTGGCGAACTTGCGGACTTGCAAACTGAAATTACGCTCGCTATAATTCCCAAAACAATCAATGAGATTGCTGTTTTTCCACACTACCCAAATCCAACTTCGCCCGCAACTCATCCTTAATCCGATTTAAAATAGAATCCTCATCCAAAGAAGCCAAAATCTTGCTCACCACAGCCTTCGGCCCATCATCTCCCCAAGAAGCGCCATTAGCCAAATAAGCCTTAGTAACTTGACCGATTCCGTAGCAAGAAACCCCAGCAATTGCAGCTTGAGTCACAGCCACAGAAACATAAGGCCCCAAAGCCAAACCCCCCGTCGCAGGCGTCGCCAAACCCAACAATCCTTTTAAAGAACTCAAACCAAAATTAGCCAACAATTCGCCCGCAGTAATTCCCCCCATACTAATCGCAATCTTTTGCAGCAATTCCACCGCCCCCGCTTCCGTCATCGCAATGCCGTAAACTTTAGATAGAGTTAAGATCATTACCACATCAATTACCGCACCGCTGAGAAGATCGATGACAGTAAGAGGATTAAGCGCGATCGCCACAGCCTTAGTCATTACCCCATTCCAGATAATCCGGTTAGCAGCATCATCTCGAATTTCCATTTTGCGCTGTACCAACTGCTCGTTAATATCCCCCGCACACAGCATCGTATTCAGCGCCACCAAAGACTTACCTTCCCGGTCTAAAATCTCCAGAATTTTTAATTTTAAATCTTCAACTTGCGGCAAACTGCGAGTCATTTTTACTCCCATACTTCCATCGGAACGGCGCACCGCCTGCGCTGTCAAAGGTGAAGCCGCCGCCATCACAATTTCATCGGGAGATAGCAATTCTCTGACGCGATCGTCCCGGATTTTATGATAAATTGCCAGTCTATCTGCATCCGGATACTGGTCAATTTTATTAAACACTAATAACATCGGTTTTCCGGCTTCCCGCAACTGCGAAAGTGCTACGTATTCCACCTTCGTAATATCACCAGCCACCACAAACAAAATCAAATCTGCTTGTTGCGCGACGCGGCGCGCCAAAAGTTCGCGAGTTTCGCCGTCAACTTCATCTATTCCCGGAGTATCGATTAATTCTACTTGCGACAAACGGTAAATAACCGGCGAAAGTCGAGGATCGGGTAAATCATCATCAACACCATTTCCGACATCCCACTCTCCAATAGTTGTGGTGCGAGTCACCCCGTGAGTCGGCCCCGTTTCAAACACATTTTGGCCGAGTAGCGCGTTCAAAACCGAAGATTTTCCCCTTCCTACCATCCCAAACACAGCGATTTGCACGCAAGCGCGCTCTAGCTTGTCGAGCATGGTTTCCAAGCCGCCAATTTCCGGCTCCAGTCCAGTTCGCTCTTGTGCTGTCAAATCGAGATTTTCTACTATATCTCGGAGAGCATCTTTAGCGCGGCGCAGGTTGAGTTCTGCCTGAATGTCTGCGAAGCTTAATATTGTGTCGTCTAATTCGCGATCGACATTTGAAAAATCCGATACTTCAGTCATTGTTACCTGATGTTATAGCTTTGCTTTACTTAAAGTTTCTACTGATATGATGCTATTCTAGCTTTTTCTGTGGGCTTTGTACATCGCATTCACCCACCAGTCCGCCGGGATTTAAATCCCCGTCTCACAGCCAAAGTCGGTTGAAACCGACTGCCAACCTCGATGATAATGTAATAAATTTTAGCCAAAACTCCTCGCATTCACCCACCAGTCCGCCGGGGATTTAAATCCCCGTCTCATAGCATGCATTCGGTTAAAACCGACTGCCAACCTCGATGATAATGTGATGAATTTCCGTCAAAACTCTTCGGATTTACCCACAAGCCCGCCGGGGATTTAAATCCCCGTCTCATAGCATGCATTCGGTTAAAACCGACTGCCAACCTCGATGATAATGTAATAATTCCAGTCCTCTTTCAGAGGACTTTCGCTATGAGACAGGGGTTTTCAACCCCTGTCGGACTGTCGGAATATCGGAGAATCCAATTTACCAAACTTCAACTAATTTACAACCAATGATTAAACCCATAAAAATCGCCAGTTATCCATTTCCGTTACGTGTAATAATTTTCCTATTAATCTTAGCAGCAATCTGGCTACCGTTAGCCGCACCAATTTATCTCTTAGTTAAAGATAGCAATCTCGCAACTATTCTGACAATGGCATTGCTGTTTGCCGAGTTTTTGTTGCTACTTCCGCGCTGGGGAAAACAGGTTTACGGACAAACGCAATTGCTCAAAAGTTACGGTTTAGTCAATACGCGACAAAACGGTTTTGAGCTTTTGACTGGATTGGCGATCGGCATTTCGATTACTTTCACCCTATTTTTGGTGCAAGGACTGCTCGGCTTTGTCGCATGGCAAAATTCTCATAATTTGCCGAGAATCATTGCAGAAGGGCTATTAAGCGCCTTTGGAGTGGGTTTTGCGGAGGAGTTGGTATTCCGGGGTTGGTTGCTCGACGAGTTGCAGCGGGATTACAGTTATCCCATGTCTGTGCGATCGAACAGTCTGGTGTTTGCCCTATCTCATTTTATCAAATCCGTGGAGGGAATGCTGCGGACTTGGCCTCAGTTTCCGGGCTTGTTGTTGTTGGGTTTGATACTGGTTTGGGCAAAGGGAAGTTGTCAAAATCGATTGGGTTTGTCGATCGGCTTTCACACAGGTCTCGTCTGGGGATACTATATAATTAACGTCGGAGAGTTAGTGCGATATTCTGGTTCTGTACCGGATTGGGTGACGGGAGTTAATGGGAATCCGTTGGCTGGTGCGATCGGGCTATTGTTTTTGAGCGTGTTGGCTGTGGGAAACTTCTTGAAAATGGCATAATAGATCAGACCATACTCTACAACCAACCTGGGGAAATTTTTATGCAGCTTGCTGAACTTCTACCACTCGTGAAAGATTTGCCTCACACTGATAAACTTTTACTACTGCATTTTATCGTATCAGAATTACTCCAAGAATCAGGTATAGTTCCGCTAGAAGAGCAAGGCAAAGTATCTAGCACTAATTCCTACAACTCTTTTGAAGCCGCTGCTGTATTAGCAAAGGCATTATCAGAAGAAAAAGCAGTAAAACATGGTTGATAAAGTCAGATTTGCGTTTACCGAAATCGATCCGCAACTGGGTGCATTAAGTACATTGCCTTACTTGCCACTAACTTTAACTTATCAGAATTGCTCTTTAAGTGCATCAGGCTTGCTAGATACAGGTTCTAGTGTTAACGTATTGCCCTACGAAATGGGATTAAGATTAGGAGCAATTTGGGAACGTCAAACACTTTCTGTTCCATTAGGAGGCAATTTGGCTAGGTTTGAGGCGCGGGCCTTGGTATTGAGGGCGAACATTGAGCGCTTTCCTCCAGTGGATTTAGCTTTTGCTTGGACAAAAGACAGGAATGCTCCATTAATTCTGGGACACATGAATTTCTTTCTGGAGTTTGATGTCTGCTTATACCGGGCTGAATTATTATTTGAAATTAGTCCTAAAAGGAGAGGAGAGCAAAGATAGATTGGGTTTGTCGATCGGCTTTCATGCAGGTATCGTCTGGGGATATTATACGATTAATGTCGGGAAATTAATCAGATATTCTGGTTCTGTACCGGATTGGGTGACGGGAGTTAATGGGAATCCGTTGGCTGGTGCGATCGGGCTATTGTTTTTGAGCGTGTTGGCTGTGGGAACGTAGTCAGGACTTTAGTCCTTCTTCCCAAATTTTTACCCTTGATTCTTTAGTCTCTTAGAGAGGGACATCGCTTGTATAGACGCGGCTTCAACCGCCGACTGCTTGATTATTTATACAGATTGAGAGTCACCGCGAAAACGCTCAGTAAATTCAGGATATTTTTCTAAATCTTGCAATGACTCCAAGGCAGGCATTTCAATCCAATTGCCTTCCTGATGCAGCTTATCTACATAGGCATAAAAGGCTTCCTGGTCATCCCGATGGGCCATAAAGTAATCGCGCAATTCTTTCAGACTCATTGCTTCAAAATTAGGCTTATTCATCCAATGTACCTCCATCGTCCGTTAGGGTATATCTCTATGATATTTTCTTCACCTGCCAGGAAAAATATATTTCCTGTGCGCTCATCCATCCGAACAATATTGATAGGCAAGTAAAGCTTGGTGAACCAACAGCACAATACATAGCACTGATTTTTTTGTTCAGGTGTGGGTGTAATAATCCTAACTCCTCAACCTCACTTCATTAGAAAAGTTTAGCACCTGTACGGTTGTTAGTGCGTAAGGGCGATCGTTGCATCAACCCAATTTTGACACAGTGACAGTAATTTTCCCAAACAGGACTTACGCACAGGTGGCCAGAAACCGGGTTTTTTGCGATATCCTTCGCTGTACTCCACAGAAAGAGTAAAAAACCCGGTTTCTTTGTCGGGAGTGCATCCAGGAGTGCCAAAAAAAATCGAGTCACCAGAGGCGATAAGGGGAAGGGAAAAAGAAAAAATAGTAAAGAGCAAAATAGCAAAGGGCAAGAGTCCTCGCCTACGCACGGACAACCCGAAAACCGATAAATTCGCTGCTGCGGGTAATCGGCGAGTCCCAAGCACGCAGCGCGGCGCGGCAAATCCTAGCAAGGTAGTTCCACGAACCACCACGCATCAGGCGTTTAGTATTATCCCCACCACTTTCCCAAGCACTACCATCAGTCGGCGCACCGTTATAATTATCATGCCAAACATCTTGACACCATTCCCAAACATTCCCGTGCATATCATAAAGTCCAAAGCCATTAGGTGGAAAACTACCCACAGCAGTTGTTTTTTCACGCCAGATTCCCTTCGGTGCAGAACCATAGGAATAATTCCCGTTATAATTAACTAAATCGGGGGTAACTGTGTCCCCAAAATAAAAAGGTGTAGTCGTTCCTGCACGACAAGCATATTCCCATTCTGCCTCACTAGGCAATCGATAATTACGTCCAGTAAGTTGAGATAACCTCAAACAGAATTCTATAGCATCATCCCAAGATACTTGCTCAACAGGCAAATTATCACCTTTAAAATAAGATGGATTAGCCTTGAGGTCAATCTTGACTTTTGATAAACCGGCCACAGCAATCCATTGAGCCTGAGTCACCTCATATTTTCCCATAAAAAAAGCGGCAACATTAACAGTACGCTGTGGCCCTTCATTCTTCTCTCGTCCTGCTTCGGTATTGGGGGAACCCATGACGAAACTGCCGCCAGGAATTGCCATCATCTCTAAAGTAATGCCCTTGGCGATAGTTTCAGTAAAAACCTGTGCTTGACTTTGGCTGCGCTTGGTGATTTCCCCCGTTGAATTCACTGTCACCGTTTCAAATTGAACTGTTTTTAGGGGATTTGACGATACTTTTGGCGCTGGAGTTTTTGGTGGTGGTGGTTCTGGTTGTCGGGTTTCTGAAGGTGGCAAAGGAGACGGTGTATCCTTGGGTAATATCGGTGGCGATGGCTGATCCGTTGGAGTTTGAGAGGAATTGTTCAGCAAGTTTTGACTCACAACTACGCCTACAAGTCCTAGTCCACCAAAACCCAAAAATTGTAAAACAGTTCGTCTTGTAGTGTTAGTTGAAATTACACGCACTGTCGAACCTCCTGGCGGTGGCGGCGGTGGCGAGGAAGAGCGAGACAAAGATAAAATTGCTTGCAATGCTTCCTCTGCATTTTGATAACGCTGACTGAAATGGTCGCGCACCATTTTATCTAAAATATTCCCTAAATTATTGCTAACTTGCGCCTGATTTCGCCAAATTACTTCTCCTGTCTGCGGATCTTCTGGTAAGGTATCAGGAGGTTGACCAGTCAAGGCTTGAATCCCAATCATCCCCACTGCATGAATATCACTAGCAAGTCTAGGTTTGCCACTTGCTTGTTCGCTCGGCATATAACCAGGAGTACCAATTCCAATAGTTAACTTCGTTTGCCCTTGAGCATTCACAACTATTGTGCTAATTTCCTTGACAGCCCCGAAATCAATCAAGATAATTTTACCATCTTGACGACGCATTAAGTTAGCAGGTTTAAGATCGCGATGAATCACCTTTTGCTGATGAACAATTGCTAAAATTTCTAAGATATTGTGCAATAATGAATGTAATAGTATAGGATTCGCTTAATTTTTTACCGGGAATCAGTTCTTTGGTAAGGTCATGTCCGGCGATAAAATCTTGCACCAAATAAAATTCCCCATTTTCCTCAAAGTGGGCGGAAAGCTTGGGGATTTGGTCGTGTAGAATACCCAATTTATACAGAGTTTGGGCTTCCGTCTCGAATAAGCGTTTGGCAAGTAGTAAAAGGTTGGGATTGGGGTCTTTCGGTTTAAGATGTTTGACAACGCAGTGGGGATGTCCGGGTAAGTCTAAATCTTTGGCAAGGTACGTGTGGCCAAAACCGCCTTGTCCCAAGAATTTGATAATTTGATAACGATTGCGGAGGGTACGACCCAGCATAGTTTTCAGGGAATGCAGTGGAAGTTAGGATATATCGTCGCACAAAAAGTAATGAGATGCTTAAAATCAGAATCGTTTCCACAATTATACTGCTAGTTAGTGCCTGTTGTTCATCTCCCGCACAGGCGCAAAATCCCGCACAACCAAAGCAAAATAACTCTTTAGTTCAAGTCCAGCCAACGCGAGAACAAATTCTGAATGCTTGCGTGCAGAATCGCGCGGAAACTCTGCCAAATCCTTTTACGGATGTGCCATCAAATCACTGGGCTTACAAAGCTGTTTTGACTATGTATTATTGCGGCGCTTACCGAGAAGCAACTGCGCCTGCTTTTCCGACATCAGATAGTGACAACACTAATTCCAGGAATCGCAGGTGATTTTAGCTTTGGCTTCACCACAATTTGTACATCGCACCCTAAAGCATTTAAAAACCGAAACAACCTTTCTGTAGAAAAACCTGTCAGCTTTCCTCTCATCAATGCTGAAACTTTTGGCTGGTCAATTCCTAATACTTCTGCTGCTTGAAGTTGATTCAGTTTCCTTTGATTAACGAGTTCAGTTATCTGGCGTACCAATTCAGCCTTCATCAGCATTTCATCAGAATTAGGCATACCCAAATCAGCAAATATATTGCCACTACTAACTTGAATATCGATCTCCTTACTCATGATTTCCCCATTTTTTACCTAGTCTTAGTTATTCCTGAAAAAGTAGTGATAAGAAGCCGTCTATTTCCAGATTATTTAGAAATATAAGCACATCTTATCACTACTGATTCCACTCTTACTTACTCTTGAACTCTTCGTAATGCTCTTGAGCTCGTTTCAGCCTTTCTTGGATTAACTTAATATCTTGTTGCGGTGTAGCAATTCCTTTTTTAGACTTTTTCTGAAAAGCGTGTAAAACATATACTGTATCTCCAAACTTTACCGTGTAAACTGCTCGATAAGTATCCCCATCACAGTCATCGGTAATTTCTAAAACTTTTGCACTTCCAAACCCTTTGAGAGGTTTAGCAGATTGGTGTTTTCCTCCTGTTTGTGCTAGATACAGAGCATAGCCCATGATGTCATGTACATCTTCTGGAAATTCTCTAAAATCGTTCAGAGAACTTCCAATCCATACAATAGTTTTGAGTGATATTTTTGTCATGTTTACAATATTGTCTGAATAAGTTTTTTCTCATGGCTATCGATTCCTGTTGTTTTTGTTTGTGCCTACAATTCTATTATGCTAGATTTAGCATAAAGTGTCAAGAATTATTCCAAAATAAATATCAATTTTAAAACTGAGCCCGAACTGTAAACGAATAATCTCCACCAGGTTCAAGCTGATAATCCCATTTCTCTAGAAAACGGTGCAGCGGTTCCTGAATCAATGCCCTACCCTGAGAGGGCTCCAGAATTAGTGTTTTTTCTTCCCGAAAACGCCACTGAAAGTGCCACTCAAAACTGCCGGCACTCACTTCACCTTCAATCGTGCCTTTTAGCCAAGATTGGCCTGTAACTCGGACATAGGCTGTAGTTTCAGGCAAACGTCTCGAACTCACCTTTTTGTTTCCGCGTTTGTTTCTATAATGGTACGATTGTTGTAGAGGCTCATGCTTTTTTCTATTCCTTGCTGTAGACTGAGCTCGATCGCCTCTACAACCAATTTCAGCATCTTCTCTACTAACTGACTTTCCTCTGAGGAAAATTTTCCTAATACGAAGGAAATCGTATCTTTATCATTTTTAGCAGGATCGCTTTGAGGTTTGCCGATGCCAATCCGCAATCGGGGAAATTTGTCTGTCCCTAAATGAGAAATTGTGGATTTCATGCCGTTGTGCCCGCCCGCTGAACCGGCTAGGCGCATTCTCATTTTCCCGATCGGCAAATCCATATCATCGTATACTATTAACACGGACTGTGGAGGTATTTTGTACCAATCCGTCGCCGCTCGAATTGCTTGGCCCGACAGATTCATGTACGTCAGCGGTTTCAGCAACCGGATTTTCTGTCCGCGCGGCCGATTTCCCTCGCCGAAAATGCCTTGAAATTTGCGATTTTCCGACAGCGAAATCTGCCAAGCTTGGGCCAAAGCATCCACTGCATTAAAGCCGATATTGTGTCGCGTGCGATCGTACTTTGGTTCTGGATTCCCCAAACCTACAATTAGCTGGGGAATAACTAACTCCGCTGGAGTTTCCGACTTCTGAGTGTTGTTCATTTAACTATCTGCGGTATCTTCCTTAGCCGCCGCGAGTTTTTCTGATGCCGGCTTTTTGGTTGCTACTGCTTCTTCCAACTGCTTGGCTTCCCGCGTAAACTCCGACTCAAAATCCCGCGAAGCATCCTGAAAACCCCGCAGCGCTTTCCCGAAACTCCGACCAATTTCTGGCAACTTTTTCGGGCCGAATACCAACAGCGCGATGGTGAAAATTACTGCCATTTCCGGCAAACCAATGCCAAAAATATTCATTTTGTTTCTCCTGCAATTTGTTTAATTAGTTAACATTTAATTCCGACGCACTAACGGGAAAGGGCAAGGAAAAACGGGAAAACTTAGCTTTTACCCTTTCTCCTCTACCCTCAGCTTTTACTGTTAGTCTTAAATTTCGCTGCTCAAAATTTAGCGACCGAGACTCGACCAATCAACGTCCACATTCTCTAGAATCAGTGAAGAGTTGTAGATTTGCAAAATAATCAACAAGAACACGAAAAACAGTCCAATGAAAACGCTCATCAATAGGGTGGTTCCCCAACCGGGGGCTACCTTGCCGTATTCTGAGTTAAGGGGTTTGAGTCGGTCTCCCAACCAAGTCCGTTGTGCCATAAGTCACCTGCAATGAATCTCTACACAAAAGTTTGACATATTTCTAGCCCTAATTGCGATCGCAATTTTTGAGATCCCCGACTCGCACACTCTCCCCCTCTCCCTGTCTCACTCCGAGTCTGCCATACCGTACCGCGACTAAAATTACTAGACTTTTAGACGGATTGTTATTTTTTGTAATATTATAGAGGGGATAACTCATAATCGCTCCCAAATATGGAACCAGCAGCAGTTCTCGGCATTTCTCTCGGTATGTGTCTGGTGGCAATCACCGGTTTCTCGATCTACACGGCTTTCGGCCCTCCCGCTAAGGAATTGAGAGATCCTTTTGAAGAACACGAAGATTAAGGAAGTTCGGCAACGGATTCTGTAACGGATGTAACGGATGGAAGGAAGTTCGGCAACGGATTCTGTAACGGATGTAACGGATGGAAGGAAGTTCGGCAACGGATTCTGTAACGGATGTAACGGATGGAATAGGGGAGAAGGGAAATTTTGATAGTTTTCCTCTTCTTCCAATTCTCTGCCTCGTGGATCTTCTTTTACCACGATGCGATCGAACTTCTGTGGTGCGCGAACCACCGTCGCCTGCGGCTCAATGCTATATTCTTTTAAATACGCTAAATCTATATTTGAGAAATCTATCTTCCAGTTAAAGTAAAAATTATCAAGTTTCACGCAAAAGCATCATGGGCAATACCTTTGGGCATCTATTTCGGATATCGACATTTGGGGAATCTCACGGCGGAGGTGTGGGAGTGGTAATTGACGGTTGCCCGCCCCTGGTGTCGATCGACGCTTCGGAAATTCAAGCGGAACTCGATCGCCGCCGCCCCGGACAAAGCAAAATTACCACGCCCCGCAAAGAAGCTGATACCTGCGAAATTCTTTCGGGGGTGTTTGAAGGCAAAACTCTGGGAACTCCGATCGCCATTTTAGTCCGCAATCAAGACACTCGCCCCCAAGATTACGGCGAAATGGCCACAACTTACCGTCCTTCCCATGCTGATGCTACCTACGATGCTAAGTACGGAATTCGCAACTGGCAAGGCGGAGGTCGATCGTCGGCAAGGGAAACCATTGGTAGAGTAGCAGCAGGGGCGATCGCCAAAAAAATTCTCTTCCAAGCAGCAGGCGTAGAAATAGTCGGCTACGTCAAACGCATTTCTGACTTAGAATGCGTCGCCGACCCGGACACTGTTACCTTAGAACAAGTAGAAAGCAACATCGTTCGCTGTCCAGATGCCGAATGTGCAATCAAAATGATTGAACTGATCGAAAAAGTTCGCGACAGTGGAGATTCGATCGGCGGCGCAGTCGAATGCGTCGCCCGCAACGTACCCAAAGGGCTGGGAATGCCGGTATTCGACAAACTCGAAGCCGACTTGGCCAAAGCGATTATGTCATTGCCCGCCAGCAAAGGCTTTGAAATTGGTTCGGGCTTTGCCGGGACTCTGCTTTTGGGCAGCGAACATAATGATGAATACTATACTGATGAACAAGGAGAAATTCGTACAGTCACGAACCGCTCCGGTGGAATTCAGGGTGGCATTGCTAACGGTGAAAATATCATTCTGCGCGCGGCCTTCAAGCCAACTGCGACAATTCGCCAGCAGCAGCGCACAGTCACCCGAGAGGGGGAAGCAACGCTGCTGGCGGCAAAAGGAAGGCACGACCCTTGCGTTTTACCAAGAGCTGTGCCAATGGTGGAAGCAATGGTAGCTTTAGTATTGTGCGACCATTTGCTGCGCCATCACGGACAATGTGGAACCTTAAAGTCTGAATTTTAAAATGGAAATCAGCTTGGCCTCTGTAGTGGCAAATCCCGTTGATTGCCCTCAACCCTCCGAAGCAATAAAAGGTATAGATGATTTTGTAGTACAGTTCTGGGGCGTGCGGGGCAGCGTTCCGACACCCGGACAGGAAACTGTTCGCTACGGCGGCAATACTTCTTGTTTGGAAATGCGAGTCGGTGGAAAACGCTTGATTTTTGACGGCGGCACTGGCTTGCGGATGCTGGGAGACCAGTTGCTGCAAGAAATGCCCGTGCAAGCTTATATGTTTTTTACTCACTATCACTGGGATCACATTCAAGGGTTCCCGATGTTCGCCCCAGCTTTCATTCGCGGCAATAGTTTTGATATTTATGGGGCAATTCCCCCCGATGGAGATTGCCTGAAACGGCACTTCGTGGAACGGGTTTTGCACTCGAATTCGCCGGTGCCGCTGATGGGTTTGCCGGCAGATCTGACTTTTCACGAGATCGATCACAACCAGACGATGATGCTGGACGATATTGAGATTAGAACTGGTTCTCTGAATCACCCGAATACTGCTATGGGATATCGGGTGACTTGGCAGGGACGTTCTGTTGTTTACTGTTCGGATACGGAACATTTTCCCGATCGGCTAGATGAAAATGTGTACAATTTAGCCCTCGATGCTGACGTGCTGATCTACGATGCGATGTACACCGACGAGGAATATCACAACCCCAAGTCTCCGAAGGTGGGCTGGGGACACTCGACTTGGCAGGAAGCGGTGAGAATGGCTAAGGAGGCCCGGGTCAAACGGGTGGTGATTTTTCACCACGATCCGGCTCATACTGACGATTTTCTCGATCGCATCGCCGAAGACGTGCAAATCGCTTTTCCCAAGGCTGTTATGGCCCGCGAGGGTCTTATTTTGCCGATCGGCTTCTGAACTTTCACCTCGTGCGGTCGATCGATCGTACCTTTGTCAAACCATCATTTGATGTGGAGCAGGTCTGGCGGCCTGCTCCACAACTTTTTTTATTTGTAGCAAACACTCGGAGTGCGTGGTATAATTCTTGGCTAGTAACTTTTTAGGAATAATATTTAAGGTTTTTTTCATTGTTTGACCGGCTCTTATTTGAGAAGATCGGGCATTATTAGCAGTTTGTGATGAGTGAGCGGGAGTCGCTCGGATAAAATCTGTAGACGCTATTGCTTGGCTTTTTGTAACTGTGATGGGCTTAAATATGCCGACGGGAAGAAGTATCGAGTTTGGCAACATCTCAGACTTTCCCGAAGTCCCGTACAACTAACGTCACCGCGATCGCGAAAGTAAAAATTTACTGGCGAGTTGCGTTCGCGCTCGGGCGATCGAGTAACGACGCATCTGCCCGATAGCGAACGCAAAATGCACAGCAAGACGTAAAATAAGTGGAGGATTGCCGCAGGATCCAAGGTGAAAGTTTTAAGTGTCAACAAACACGGCGAGGCTTCGCAAGATTTCACTCTCGCACGAGGCTCCGCAGGTAGTAGCAGACTTCCTGAATCTTTGTCACCGATCAATTTTTTGAGTAATTCCTAAAGATAAAAGCTGAGGTTATAGTTACGATAACACACAAGTACGATGCTTTTTTGGGAACATGAATATTGGCAACTCCCAAAAGCCGATCTGATACCAAATCCGGGGCGTGATATCCCCGTTATCATTCGGCGGTTGAAACCGCTGCTATACAAACTTTCGTGGCCTGGGCCAACTGGTTCATAAAGGGTATCGGAAACCCGGATTTGATATGAGAGCTTTTCGCTACAATCTGAGGAATTTTTCAGCAGTCAATTTCACTCAAAATCAAGAGACAATCGCTCTTTGGTTTGGGACTAGCTGCAACGGCGCATATGTTATGACTTGACTATCAAAATGGGAAATTTACGTTTTAGATCTTCAGCAAATCAGTACAGATGGATTGCCTTAGGCAGTTTCGCTGTAATTATGGGTATTTCAGGGGCCCTTGCCTACCGCCTAGCTCCGCCACCCGGATTCATGGCTCAAGGCACTCTTTCTTCTAACAATCCGCCAGTAAAATTTTCGAGCACGGGCACGACAATTCTCAAGCAGGGAGAGCAACTGACTCCAGATGTGCTGCTGGCAGATAATGTTGTCAAAGCAGTGGCAGATGCAGTTAAGCTGTCGCCACAGCAAGTTCGACAAAATGCTAGCGTCCAGATTTCTAAGCCGGAACAACCGCTAGAGATTGCTGTTGGGTATCGATCGCTCGATCGGCAGCAAGCAGTGCAAACGGCAGATATGCTGATGAAGGGCATGGTGGAAAAAAGCCGCCTGATTAATAGATATCGGTGGCAATCAGTCAATCAGACGCTCAACCAACGCTTGGCACAAGTCACTCAAGACCTGAAACAAGCTCAGCAAAAACTCGACCAATACGAAAGAGAGCGCGCTCGCCTGTTGCAGCAAATGAAGCTTCAGCAAGACGTTTACAACAAAACTCAGCTGGCGATGGCGGATACGCAAGCCTCGGAAAAAGAAATGGTGAGCAGTTTGGCCGCCGCTGCAGCGCCGCAAATTGTGGCGACGCCCACGAGCGATCCAACTGTACCTCTGATTTTGGGAGTTGGCCTGCTGTTGGCGATTTTGGTCAGCCGCGGTTTGATTCCTTCAGTGGCGGATTGGAGGAACAAAGCAGCTTTTCAGCGAGAAGAGAGCGAAAGGCTCCAAAGTGCTTTGTACCGACTGATCAAAGAAGGCAGCGGCGAAATCACTCTGGTGCGGTTTGCGATGGAGACGCGGCTGTCGCCGGATGTCGCCCAGCGTTTTTTGAACCAACAAGCTGAAGTCTTTAATGCCAATTGCGAAATTAAAGACGACGGCAGCATTTTGTATCACTTCCACATTTAAAGGGCTGCGGGCGCGAGCCCTCCACAGAAGAGTTTAGCCGATCGAGCAGTGATAGCTCGATCGGCTTGCTTTTTTGGGGCGAGCAGATGCAGCAGGAAGAAGGCTTAAGTTATATAACAATACGCTTGGCTTAAGGTTTTTTGTAAGTAGGTCAGCGGGAGCGAACAGAACCATGTAACAGTATGTAAATAGACTGACGAGTTCTGCTTTCTTCCCATTTGGATACTTGACAATGGTTTACATAATTGCGTTTTACAGCACCGATCTACTTAATTGCGATCGCGCGTGACACCAATCTCCGTGTCTATTTTTCACATCGTTTTGGCGATCGGACGGTTTTAACTGAACCTCATTGAGCGATACTAGAAAAGGGAAAATCAATAACAGCAAAGGTTTCAGCTTGTTTTGGCGACCGGACGGTCTTAGCTGAACCTGATTGAGTTGTATGAGAAAACGGAAAAGCAATAATAGCAAGGGTTTCAGTAATTAACAACTCCAGATCGGCTGGCATTTGTGTTGATTTGGTAAACTTTTTTGATTTTGTGTTCAGCTCACTTAAATATCTATATAATAAAAAATAAGTAAATGTACGGTTGATTTTACCTAAGTTCCCGGATAAAGGACTACTCGATCGTTAAATATTGTTGAGAGGGTTAACAACCTCAGTAGAAATACTGTAATCTCAAGCAATAACTTGTTGAGGGACGTTAGATAGTTTCACATAAGAGACTCGATCTAGCAAGAGCCAAGAATCAAACTCCCAGCCTGAAAGCGTGCGTTTTTACCTTCCACTTTTGCAATGACCTGTTGAGGCTAGACTTATGATGTTTGGAATAATTTGTTCTTCTTGCGTAGTATACTTTTTGCTAATGTCGATCGCCAATTACGGTGACACAGGAATGTAAATTATTTAAGGCACTCATCCATTGAGACAGAAGGCAGCAGACAAAACAACAGTTTGACAACTTCGGTGAAGTCTCAGGATAAGACTTGTGTGTCGCGGATTTGCTAGGCATAAAAATAGATGGATGAAGGAGTCGTTAAGTACCGCTGCGAATGGCAAGAGGCAGATTCTTTGGCTGCCGAGAACATAGCAGATTTGATGGACTGGCGCGATCGACTCCACTCTTGGGGACTAATAGGCGTCTACGAAAATAGTATTGGTTTTGGTAACATCAGTATCAGAATTGGCAATTCTTGTCAGTTCATTATTTCAGGCACCCAGACGGCACACTTGCCAAATCTGGGGCCTGAATTTTATTGTACTGTTACCGAATTTAACTTAGAACAAAATTTCCTCGGCTGTCGCGGCCCCGTACCAGCTTCGTCGGAGTCGCTAACTCACGCTGCACTGTACCTTCGCAGAGATGATGTGCGTGCGATAATTCACGTTCACAATCCTCAACTATGGCAGCAACTGCTGTTTAAAATTCCTACTACTAGAAAAGAGATACCCTATGGCACTCCTCAAATGGCGCTAGAAATGTTTAGACTTTTTGAAGAGGAGAATTTGGCCGATCGCAAAATTCTGGCGATGGCCGGTCACGAGGACGGAATTATCTGTTTTGGCGGCACCTTGGATGAAGCTGGCAAAGTGCTCTCGGCGGCGATCGGTTAGACTTGAGATCTCGCACTCTTGCCAGAAAAAGCTAAGAAACCGGGTTTCTTGACAAGAAACCGACGATTTTATGTAATTTCAGTTTAAAACAAGAATCCAACTATCAGCCCGCGATCCAAACCCTTATCAAATCAGTAATCCGCAATCTAAAATCTAAAATCGACTGACGTTGGTGCCGATCGGGGTTAAACTGGGCTTGACCCTTGATTTGTGGTCGATCGATCGCTCGGCTGCGGGTTCAAAACTTTTTAAGTACCTCTTGCCTCTGAGGTAAGGTAAAGATATTTTAAAGAAATATATAATATCGTAAAAGCTGAGGATCATTGTGAATCAAACTAAACTTGTAAGCTCAAAAGAACTGCAATCAGAGGTATCTCGTCTCACCGAAGAGCTGCAAATGCGCGACCAATTGGTGCAGCAGTTATCTCAAGAACTGTTCAGACTGGTAAAGGGAAATTCGAGTTTTGTGCCGGCGCCGGAAGTTTCCGATCGCCACCAAGCTCAAATGCAGGCGATGCGAGAACAATTGCAAGCCGTGGAAGAGCAAGTTGGTTTTTATCAGGAACAAATCGCCGAGCGCGATGCTGAGGTTTACCAACTGCGGCAGTCGGTGCAAGAATTGACCGATCGCTCTAGAATGCTCGAACAGGTGGTTCAGGAATTGCCGGGAGTTTACCGCCAGAAGTTTGCCGAGCGGATCGAGCCGATTAAGGAAAAGTTGCAGCAACTGCAAAAGGAAAACAACCAGTTGCACACTGAGTTACAGAGCGTGACTTACCGTCTGGCGGTACGCAACCGCAAGGCTAAGGGCCTGGATCTGCCCAGCGTCGATCCAGAGGACGATCGCGGGATTCAAATGCCGAGCTTTGGCAATGCCTAAAGTTGTGATTGTAACAGGCTACGAACAAGGCCCGGCCGATCGCCTCAAGGCTGCGATCGCTCAATCCTATCCTTTAACAGAAGTCGAGATATGTGCGGTTTCTGAACTCAATTCTGGCGCGATCGCTCTTTCGGGGGCGATCGTTTGCCCTTTGACGCTGGATGTGCCGTCAAATCTGGTTTTTCCAGGTCAAAATCTGTTTCGATTTTGCGCTAATGTTCTAGCGGCGCGCGATCGAGTGGCTCAGGAACTACAAGTGCCCGTCGGCGATGGCAATTTTTGGCTGCCGGTGGTGTTGACGGCAAAGGGGCCGCTGTATGCTGAGGCGATCGCTGGGGAATCTGACAAGTTGTCGGGGGAGTTGACTTACTCTCAACCGCTGCATTTGTCGGATGTTTGGCGCCAGCAGTTGTACGAGTTGGCTTGCCGTTTGCTCGTGGATCTTTTAAATGCGCCGCCGGCGACTTATTTGATGCAGTTCGGGTTCGTTGGGGACAGGATTTTTTTCGATCGACTTTTGCCTTTTCCGGCTGCACCTGCGATCGCTTCTGTCGGGGTTCAAGTACCGGATTTATTTGTTTGTCACTGGCATTGCTTGACAAATCAGCCAATTTACGATTTAGAAATTACTTCTCTATGTTTGTAGTGAGGACTTTAGTCCTCTCTTGATGAATTAAGAAGGACTAAAGTCCTTACTAGGAACCTAATTGTGGGTAATTAAGGGGAAATAATGTAATTTTTATTAAGCAACTAAACCGGGAGTTTCTTATGTTTGTAGTGAGGACTTTAGTCCTCTCTTGATGAATTAAGAAGGACTAAAGTCCTTACTACGAACCTAATTGTGGGTAATTAAGGGAACATAATGTAATTTTTATTAAGCAACTAAAGCGGGAGTTTCTTATGTTTGTAGTGAGGACTTTAGTCCTCTCTTTATAAATTAATTAGGACTAAAGTCCTTACTACGAACCTAATTGTGGGCAATTAACCGGAGATGATATAATTTTTATCCAGCGACTAAAGCGGGAGTTTCTTATGTTTGTAGTGAGGACTTTAGTCCTCTCTTGATGAATTAAGAAGGACTAAAGTCCTTACTACGAACCTAATTGTGGGTAATTAACGGGAAATGATATAATTTTTATTAAGCGACTAAAGCGGGATTTTGTGTTGAGATAATTTGCTCGAAACTGTCAAAAATTTCAAATAGTTGGTCGAGTTGAGTAATTTCAAAAATGAGCCTGACTGTAACTGAGAGGTTGCAAATAACCAGGCGGCATCCCCGGTGGCGGGCGGCGTTAAGTCCGCCGACTAAGGCGCACAAGCCGGAACTGTCGATAAAATCTACGTGGGCCATGTCTATTACCCAGAGTTGAGGGCGATCGGGCAAAATCTCGGCTAGCTGTTGCTGGATGAGGTTGCCTGCTTGGGAGTCGAGGCAGTTGTGAGGTTGCAGGATGATGTGTTCGTTGAAGTTGGAAAATTCCATAGCAGTTATCCTACGATTGTAAAGTATGAATAAGTGAATTCACTTGCTGAAACGTCTCAACAGCATCAGCGGATTTTAGCTAAGGTTTGTAGGATGCGCGATCGGGACTGCTGTGAAAGCACAGGCGATCGCCCTCTTGTGATAAATTGAGTAGAAAAACTGGCTGGCGATCGCGCGTCCGGCAACCGCAACAATTCTCCATTTATCTATAATGCGTTGAAGGCTATTTTTTTGTTTGGCTGGCGATCGCAAGTGTAGTGTGTTTTTCATCACAGCGAAAGATTGCACTATTGGCGGAATCGAGCCAATATATAAAAGTATCGAGCTTTGCAAAAGTTTACGAAGGCAGTATCGAATGTCTTTTGAGTTTTTATCCTTAGAGACTATTCAGCAATTTGCGCGAGATTACGGCTACTGGGCGGTATTTTTGGGAATTTTGCTAGAAAATCTGGGAGTCCCTCTTCCAGGCGAGACGATTACGATTGCTGGCGGGTTTTTGGCCGGCAGCGGGGAACTGAATTACTGGTATGTGCTCGGAAGCGCGATCGCCGGTGCGACGGTGGGGGGAAATTTCGGTTATGCGATCGGCAGATACGGCGGCTGGCCCCTACTGCTGAAGCTGGGAAAATTTTTCCGTTTTCGGGAAGAACAACTGTTTGACCTAAAAGAAAAGTTTAGCGAAAATGCAGCTAAAGCCGTATTTTTGGGTCGTTTCATCGCACTGCTGCGAATTTTTGCCAGCCCCCTAGCAGGTATCGCAGAAATGCCTTTCTGGAAATTTTCGCTGTTCAATATTTTGGGTGCAGCAAGCTGGGCATCTGTCATGGTAAGTTTGTCATATTTCCTAGGACAAGTTGTGTCTTTAGAGAAATTGGTAGCTTGGGCGGCTCAATTTGCGGTAGTTGCTTTGCTGTTAACAGTGGCTTGGATTGCAATTCCTATTTGGTTGGAGTCGCGGAATTTGGACAAGACTAAGTAGGGACACAACAATGTTCATTGGTGTCAGCTTAACTGCAAAGACCGCCAGGGGTTAAAACCCCTGGCTAATAGCGAAAGTCCTCTAAAGAGGACTGATAAGTTCTTGAGTTATAGACAAGAGTCCTCTTGGATAAAAATGATAAGTTCTTCAGTCCTATGCAAGAGGACTTTCGCTTTGAGGCAGGGGTTTTAACCCCTGCCGGAATGTGGGTTTAATCCGGTTGTTTGCACCACTGAACAATGTTATTTCTCTACCTCCGCTACAATGCAAAGTCAAAACACAAAATTGTTGTATCCCTACTGAATATATGTATTGCACTCAACACCAGAACCGCTATATAATTCAGAAAGATCTGATGACATATTAATGATTTGCCACAAATTGCGATCGTTTAATTGGGAAGGAATTAATTATGGGATACACTACAATTTTTGACGGAATATTTCATTTAAACAAGCGGTTATTGGACAGCGAAACTCTTTACTTATTGGAGTTTTCTCGGACGAGGCGGATGAAGCGAAATCCTGAAATTTTGCTAGATGTTCCCGATGCGGCGAGAAGGGCGGTGGGTTTGCCTTTGGGCGAAGAAGGCTGCTATTTTGTCAATGAAAAGTGGGATGAAGAGTCGGAATTGTCGATCGTAGATTACAACCGCCCGCCGAAGACTCAGCCGGGATTGTGGTGTCAGTGGATTCCGACTGCTGACGGCGGGGGGATTCAGTGGAGCGGCATGGAAAAGTTTTATGATTATGTGGAATGGTTGCAGTATCTGATTGACAATTTTATCGAACCTTGGGGTTATGTATTGAGAGGTGAGGTGAATTGGCAAGGCGAAAGACAAGAAGATGTGGGTATGATTTGGGTTGAGAATAATGTAATTATTTCGCCCGAGGGTGCCGAGGAATTGTTGAGGTATGCGGTGTCGCCGGTATCCGTGCCAAAGGTGGTTTGGGATTATTTGCAAGCGGTGGAAGCGACGGGGAAGCCTCTGACGCATTGGTATGAATTAGTCGATCGCGCGGTGGAGTTGGGACACGGGGAGGCGGCGCTGTGGTTCAAGCCTAATATGGATAAGTATTTAGATGGTTGGGAAAGGGGTTTTGAGTTTGAGGGGAAGGTAATTAAAATGAAAGATAGTGAGCTTTGAGCGGTTGTTTTGATTGCGGATAATCCGGTTATAATTGTTAGTACGATCCCATGAGGATGTACTATGACGGCATCAACAGAAATTCGCGAAGAAGTAATTGAGAGTAAGCCACAGCGTTATTACTCTCCAGCCGAGTATTTTGCTTTAGAAGAAGCAGCAGAGGACAAAAGTGAATATTATCGCGGTCAAATATTACCAATGCCTGCGAATTCCGCCAACCACAATATGATAGTAGGTGATATTATTACGCCTTTGAATTTTGCTTTTAAAGGACAGAAACATTATCATTTATTTGCTTTGGGCTTGCGTTTGTGGATACCGCAAAAGCAATTTTGTACTTATCCGGATGTGATGGTGGTTGCGGGGAAGCTAGAGTTTGCTGAGGGGAGGAAAGATGCGATTACTAATGTGGTGATGGTGGCTGAGGTTTTATCGAAATCGACAGCTAATTACGATCGAGGTGAAAAATTTAAACTTTTTCGCACCATTCCTACATTGAGGGAATATGTTTTGATCGATCAGTACGAGATGCACGTCGAACAGTTTTGCAAGACGGATGACAATAAGTGGGTTTTGTCTGAGTATGATGGTGCTGATGCGGTTATGGTGTTGAGTTCGGTGCAGTTTGAGATGTCTTTGGGCGAAATGTACGATCGCGTGGATTTTGAGTCGCAGGAGTGAGGAGTAAATGTGGTATTGAAACCACCGATTTGGGGGCGATCGAAAATCCCGTCTACACAAACAAAGTCCGCGCAACGCGAGACTGGTAGAATGTATGAAATCTTAAAAATCGGCTATTACCTACAATATCGGTCAAAAATGGGCTGTGACGCTTTGCTGCGAAGCAGAGGAAAAACTGGAATTGAGAGTTGCAAAAATCCTTGAGTATTTAGACAAAAATTATCTCTTAAGCCAATGGGCAATATCTGATATTGAAGCTACGGGCAGTTATGGCAATTGCTTGAGTGCGCGGTGCAATAATCAGGAAATATTTCAGGTATCTACTTCGGATTTGTTGGAGGTGATGAGGGAAGAAGGTCAAGTTATTGAGTTAGATGCTAGTTTGATCAAAGATGATGAGGAATTGTTTAAAATCTTGATTCGAGATGGGGTTTCAATCGATTTACTGGGCAGCGGGGAGATGATACCGCTGACGGTTTTGGGCAAATATGTTTATGTTGACAAAGAACTTTTTTTGTGGTAGAAATAGTAAGTGTTCGCAACTCTGAGGCGTGTTCTAAGAGTTGCGAACACTTACTAAAATCCAAACACTTTAGTAATCAATGGCAGTAGGTTATTACAGAATTCTAGTAGTTTTGTGGCTTGTGGTACAGCCGAGATAATTCGTCCTAGCATCCTATCTGCCTTTTTGGCTTTATTTTTCATTTCTGCATCATTAGGATTTTGAGCAGCTTCAGCTAACTCTTTTACTTGTTCTAAAGCATCCTGTTTGTCGTCTTCACTTAAGTTTTGCTCTGCTTCAATTGCTTTTTGAAGTTGTGTGAGTAACTCTTTGATTCCAGGTTGATCAGGTTCAGAGGATGAGGGGAATTCGTTTATAGCGAATGAAACATCTCCTCCAACGTGACTTGATGAAGTGCCTTCAACACTACCTCCTGTAACAGAACCTCCAACACTTCCTCCGATTTGAATTTTATTTTGTTTATCTTCCATTATTCCCTCCTAATTTGATTTGTCTTTGAATAACAGTGCTATTTTTAGTCATTTCGCGAAACATTTCCTCCAACATTGCTTGATGAACTGCCTCCAATATCACCTGCTGTAACAGCTCCTCCCACACTTCCTTTTATTTGAATAGATCGATCGGTTGAATAGACTGTATAGTGACCTTCTTCGTGGCTTTCCATGAAATTATATAAGACTGAAACTACCTTTTTTAACCCTGGAACATCCCTGGTGATAAATATTGGCAATGGAGAACCAGAATTTAGGTATAATTTAAGACCATATTTGGGCGGCCATAATTTATTAAAAGCCCATGAGAGAATTGCAAATCCGATCGTCAACATTGCTCCGGTTTTCTCGTCACTACTCAGAGAAGAATTCATGGTTCTCCAAAGTCCAAAGATAAACGAAAACCAAATCCATGATAATGGCACTTTAAATGTCGGAACAGGGCATACGCCAAAGCCTGTGACATTACGAAACTGATAGACATCAGAATCAAATTGAACTGTATTTTTGGTGATTTCTATTGTAGCCTTCCCGATCTGTCTGTCAATATTTTGTGATGTGTTATTTCCACCCAGCATTATTTTTTGCAACGTTTGCAACAATTTAAACATTAACCTCTTCCCTCCATAAATGAAATCCTTGGGACTGCTACTTAATGCTATTGCCATTGACAATAGTCCGGACAGTTTTCAATTACCAACCGTACAATGAGAGTTTCAGCGGTTCTCCTGAGTTTATGGTAAAGACGGTATCGTGCAAAACATTTGGCGAGCCTGTGATGCCGTTTCCGCAAGCATATGCGGTTTCAATACTTCGGACAGTTTTTTAACGGCCCTGTAAGCCTTACGACGAAGCCCTGGCATTTTTTACGCATTTTCTGAAACGAGTGCGCTGAACTCAAACGAAAGAAAAAATAGCTCGATCGCACTTGTGCACTCTTCATCCCCAACTCCCAACTCCGACTCGCAACACCGGAAGGTAGACAGAATTTAGAAGCTGACTTTCTGATCTTCCACCAAGGTAAATTAGGAATGCTGAAAATTGACAGCGAATCATCCCATCAAAATGCAACTGAAGAGGAAATGGGCGATCGACTTTCGATAGATTCTGGGATCTGTCTTGTCAAACATTACGAAGCTACCCGATGCAGCGAACAACCGGATCTAGTTGTACAGGAGTTTTTGGAAATATTGAGTCAGGCATAGCTATGATACCAAATCCTGCCATAATATTGCTTCTATTGTTTAGTCCCCATCTGCGCTGCACAGTCCGCCGGGGGTTTAAACCCCCGTCTCATAGCTAAAGTCGTCTAAAGACGACTGAAAAACTTCGATCGAATTCAGATCGGGTTAATTAAAAAACTCATGAATTCTTCAGTCCTCTTTCAGAGGACTTGAGCTATTAGCCAGGGGTTTAAACCCCTGGCGGAATTACGCACCCTGCGAATAATTTCTCCTAATTTCTACCCTCTATTTTTCTCCGACCAAACGCGAGTTGGCAGTCCCCAAACGTAGACAAATCCTTCGGCTGCTTTGTGGTCGAATTCGTCCTCAGCGCCGTAGGTTGCTAAGTCGAAACTGTACAGCGAATTCTCGGATTTGCGGCCGACAATTGTCGCATTTCCTTTGAAAAGTTTGAGGCGCACGGTTCCAGTAACTCGCTTTTGCGTGTCCTGAATAAATGCGTCTAAAGCTGTTTTTAAAGGGTTGTACCAAAGACCGTTGTAAATCATTTGGCTGTAGGTTTCTTCAATGCCGCGCTTGTAGCGCGTTACATCTGCTGTCAGGGTCAAACTTTCTAAATCTCGGTGCGCGTGCATCAAAACCAAAATCGCTGGAGTTTCGTAAATTTCCCGCGATTTAATCCCGACTAGGCGGTTTTCAATCATGTCGATGCGCCCGACTCCGTGATTTCCAACTATTTCGTTGAGTTGGGTAATTAAGGCGACTGGCGATAAATCTTTGCCGTTCAAACTGACAGGATTTCCGTACTCGAAACCGATTTCAATGTATTCGGGTTTGTCGGGCGTTTGTTCGATCGCCTTTGTCATCAAAAACACCTCTTCCGGCGGTTCCGCCCACGGATCTTCGAGGATTCCGGCTTCGATCGCCATTCCTAACAAATTGCGATCGATACTGTAAGGCGAAGACTTCTTCACCGGCGACGGAATACCGCATCTCTCACCGTAAGCAATTGTTTCCTCGCGGCTCATTTTCCATTCCCGCGCTGGTGCTAAAATCTTAATCTTGGGGTTCAGGGCGCCGATCGACACATCAAACCGTACTTGGTCATTTCCCTTACCCGTACAACCGTGGGCGATCGCATCCGCACCGTATTTTTCCGCAGCTTCTACCAACAATTTAGCAATCAGCGGGCGAGCGAGCGCAGTAGAAAGCGGATACCGATTTTCGTAAAGCGCGTTAGCTTGAATTGCTGGAAACGCATAATCTTTGACAAATTCCTCGGTAGCATCGATTACCAGCGATTCCGAAGCGCCGGATGCTAAAGCTTTTTTGCGGATCGGTTCTAATTCGTCTCCCTGTCCTAAATCCGCCGCCAGAGTAATTACCTCTTCCACACCCCACTCATTCTTGAGGTAAGGAATGCAGACAGAGGTATCGACTCCGCCGGAATATGCTAGCACAACTTTTTTAGCGCGACTCATTCGTATTTACATCCTGAATTTTACTTAATACGGTTGGGTTAAGCCCGATCCCCCCTAGCCCCCCTTCAAAAGGGGGGGACAAGAGTGTTATCAAAGTCAACCCCTACTCCCCTTCAAAAAGGGGGGGACAAGATTCTTCTCAAAGTCGCCCTTCTTAAGGGGGATGCGAGGGGGATCTCCGGGCCATAAACAGTCTTCACCCAACCGTATTGGAATTTAACCGATTTTTCATTATGCACCTAATTGACATCAATGCTTGTCAGAAATAGTACAGATTTAGATATTCTTTTTTTTGCTGAAGTTTGCTATTTCCCGACCCGGTTGCTGCGAAAAATCTGCTACCGTGGGATACGGTAACTGTGGCGATGGGGGAAAGCCGTGTTTTTTAGTGTTGTGATTCCGACGTACAATCGTAAACCAATTTTGGCAAAATGTCTACAGGCTTTGGAAAATCAGCAGTTTGGTAACATTGTCACAGATTATGAGGTGATTGTAGTCGATGACGGTTCGACGGACGGGACGATCGAGTGGTTGGCCGCAGATGCTGAGTTTTTGCCGCACGTGCGATCGATCTGTCAATCTCACCAAGGCCCCGCCGCCGCCCGGAATTTGGGCGTTGAAGATGCTAAGGGCGAGACGATTATTTTTATTGACAGCGATTTGGTGGTAACAAAGGATTTTTTGCGATCGCACGCAGATGCTTTGCTACAGGCTTACAAGGATACTGATGCGGTTTTTACTTACGGCAGCGTGATTAATACTTGCAATTTCGACAATCCGACTGCGGAACCTTACAAAATCACTGACTTTTCGGCCGCTTATTTTGCTACGGGAAATGTCGCCATCGCCCGTCACTGGCTGCTGGAAGCTGGACTGTTTGACAATCGCTTTCAACTTTACGGATGGGAAGATTTAGAATTGGGTGTCAGATTGAAAAAATTAGGTTTAAAATTGATTAAATGTCCGCAGGCTGTCGGCTATCACTGGCATCCACCTTTTAATTTAGAGCAAATTCCTGGCATGATTGACCGAGAAATTCAGCGCGGGAGAATGGGAGTTTTGTTTTATCAAAAACACCCGAGTTGGGAAGTGCGGCTGATGATTCAAATGACTGTTTTGCACCAAATACTGTGGGGAGTTTTATCTTTGGGCGGGATGCTAAATGAGCGCACAATGAAACCTTTTTTGCAGTGGTTGATCGACCGAGGCAAGTCACAGTTAGCATTAGAAATTGCTCGGATTTTTCTAAATTGGTATAATGTGAAAGCCGTGTATGCTGCTTGCAGTGAATTGCAAGCTCCTACAAAAATGCCATAGATCGTGCCATTTTAGATTTTATATTTTAGATTGATGTTGACTGATGAGTAAGCTGTACGGCATTTAAATTGTAGATTTCAATGCCCTATTCCCTACTCGTCAAATCCTCTCCTCCTTTAAGATCGCAGACAATCTAGATGCTGTACAGGCGATCGCGTCAACGCCTCAACAAAACTTAAGATACGGTAGCAGGTTGTCAGGCTAGATTTGCTTGCCGTGCAGAGCCAGTAGATATACTTAAAAACAAACATTGAGCAACTGGCCCAATAGTAGCGAAACCGCGTTCTAATCACTGTTTGAATTTTATATTTAATGAAATTTGCCGGATTTATGCCTGATTTGAGGAATATCGGCTGTTTTCTCGATCGCCTGCAATAATTTGCTGAAACAAAAAATTAAAAATGCAGACATTTTTGATAGACTGAATACAAATTAAGGGGTGCGCTATGTTGGCAGGCGATCGGACAGTGCCACTGGCATAGCACAAAAGGGAAGCTGTGTGTCTGATTTATACTGCCATAGCTAATAAAAGCATCGCATACAGCCACTCATTGACTCCTGTCCAAAAACGGATACCGTCTCACATTCTTCTGTCACGAGCATTCCAAAATTTTAGATAAAAGTTCAATCTCCCAGATTCATCTACCCTTGTAAATCTAAAATCGTTGGACGATTGCGCTGACGGAAAGTCTCACGCCGAAATCTCAAATCTCAAAGCTCAAAGCTCAAATCTATCGAATGACCGCCAGCGATTGACAAACAGGATGCGGAGCTGATTGAAACTTCAACTGCTCAAATTCGCGCCATAAATCAACATCTACCCAATTTTATTGCCATCGCAATCTAATAGTTTTATTTACAAACAATTGTGAAATTTAATAATTGTTAAAATTTGATTCATACACACTATAGTACGCACAAAAGTTATATCATAAGCATAGAAAAAACAAATCCCGTTTATAAAAAAAGCTGCGTATATCTTCGTAAGACTATGAGGAGTTATTGTGAATAAAGTTGACAAAAAACACGCTAAAATAACCAAAATATCTGAAACATCTGGATTAAAACAAAACATTTTAATTGTTGACGATAACCCAGAAAGCTTGCGTCTTTTATCCAAGTTGTTGTCCGATCGGGGATATCAAGTGCGGCCAACACTGGATGGAAAATTAGCCCTGAAGTTTGCGCGCTCGACTCCACCGGATTTAATTTTGCTGGACATTATGATGCCAGGTATGGATGGCTATCAAGTCTGCGAACAGCTAAAAGCTGCTCCTGAAACCAAAGATATTCCTGTGATTTTTATCAGCTCTTTGAATGAAACTTTTGATAAAGTAAAAGCTTTTTCGCTGGGAGCGATAGACTACATTACTAAACCATTTCAAATAGAAGAATTGGTCGCTCGCGTCGAAAGTCAACTGCATCTGAGCAGGCTTTCTCGGCAAGTAGTAGCACAAAATGCGCGGCTGGAAGCAGAAATAGAAGAACGCAAGCGGGTCGAAGCACAACTGCGAGAAAGTCAGCAATGGCTGTCGGCAGTAATTAAAATGAATCCTAATGTTTTGTACGTTTACGATGTGATCGAAGAGCGAATTCTGTATCTCAATCGCGAACTATATATCGATCTTGGCTACTCGCTGGCAGAAATACAGCAAATGCCATCAGCATTTCTTCCTAACTTAATACACCCTGACGATTTGCCAGCATTCTCAGAACACATGAGGAGGATTCAGGCATCAAAAGATGGTGAAAGCTTTGAGTTTGAATACCGAATCCAACACAAAAATGGTGAATTTCGCTGGTTTTTTAGCCGGGATACGGTGTTTTCAAGGACTGCGGAGGGCAAACCTTGGAAAATTCTGGGAACTGCTACTGAAATTAGCGATCGCAAACAAGCAGAATTCGAGCTTAAAACAGCTTTGTCTGCTTTGGAGCGGCAAATCAAGCAAAGATTTCTGCTAGAAACAATTACTCTCGAAATTCGCTACAGCTTAAAGCAAGACCAAGTTTATCAAACAGCGGCTGCTCAAATAGGTCGAGTTTTTAATGCCGATTCTTGCTTGATTCACACCTACAAAGAACACCCACTGCCCCGCATCTATTGTATGACTCAGTACAGGAAATCTGAATCAGCAACGCTGTGCGATGTAGTAGAAATTCCTGTCCTGGGAAATCCTCACGCTCAGTTGGTGTTGTCTCAAGATAAACCTGTAGTTTCTGACGATGTTTTTGCTGAACCGCTGCTGGAAAATGTTACTGATTTGTGCCGTCAAATAGGTTTGAAGTCGATGATAGCCATCCGCACTTCCTACCAGGGAAAACCCAACGGAATGATGTGCTTGCACCAGTACGATGAGCCCCGCCACTGGACGCAAGATGAGATTAGATTATTGAAAGCTGTCGCCGCACAAATGGGAATTGCGATCGCCCAAGCCAATCTTCTCGAACAAGATAAACAGCAGCGACTTAAATTGCAACAAAGCGAAGCTAGTCTAGCAGCAGCCCAGAAAATTGCCCGTATCGGCAGTTGGGAATTCGATCTCCTCACAAATAAACTTACTTGGTCAGCAGAAGTATTCCGCATTTTTGGTCTGGATCCAACTGCACCTGAACCGACCTATGTCGAAGTTGTAGAGATGCATCATCCCGACGACAGAGACTTGTTCCAACAAACAGTCAGCCTCGCTATTTCACAAGGAACTTCCTACAAAAAAGAATGGCGAATTTTGCATCCGGGCGGTCAAATCCGATACGTGGAAGCAAGGGGGACATCTGTTTTTAAGGAAACCGGAGAAATAATCAAACTGTTGGGAACAGTAATGGACATCACCGATCGCAAACAAGCCGAAGCAGCTTTGCTTCTTAGTGAAGAACGTTTTTATCTGGCATTTGAAGGCAGTGCGACGGGATTGTGGGATTGGAATATTGCGACGGGAGAAGTCTATTTTAATTCGCGGTGGAAAACGATGCTGGGATATGAAGTAGAGGAGATAGAAAATAGTTTCGCATCGTGGGAGCAACTGGTACATATAGAGGATTTGGCATCAGTTACAGCAGCACTAAATGCTCACCTGGAAGGCAAAAATTCGACCTACGAAGTGGAATTCCGGATGCTGACAAAATCCCGTGAGTGGAAGTGGATTTTGACTCAAGGGAAGGTGATGGAACGCGACGGATCGGCAAATCCTTTGCGGATGACTGGCACGCACATTGATATTAGCGATCGCAAACAAGCCGAAGCAGCTTTGCGAAGTAGCGAACAGCGAGAACGAGAAAAAGCCCAACAGTTAGAACAAACTCTGGAATACTTAAAAAATGCTCAATCCCAACTCATTCAATCCGCAAAAATGTCAAGTATCGGGCAAATGGTAGCGGGAGTTGCCCACGAAATTAATAACCCCGTCAGCTTCATCTACGGAAATATTATTCCAGCCGCACAGTACGCTCGCGATTTGCTACAATTGATCCAGCTCTACCAGCAACACTATCCCGAACCGGTTCGGGAAATTGCCGAAGAATTGGCAGAAATCGAAGTGGATTTTATTGCTGAAGATTTCCCGAGAATCATGGCTTCAATGCAAGAAGGTGCTAACCGAATTAAGCAGATAGTGCTGTCTTTGCGAAATTTTTCGAGACTCGACGAAAAAGAGCGCAAAGTCATCGACATTCATGAAGGGATAGAGAGCACTTTGGTGATTTTGCAGCATCGATTGCAGTCACAGCCAGAAAGTCGGGAAATTCAAGTTGTCAAAAATTACGGCAAACTGCCAAATGTCGAGTGCTATCCGGCGCAATTAAATCAAGTCTTTATGAATTTGCTGTCAAATGCGATCGATGCTGTGGAAGAGTCATCAGCAACCTGTAATGACAAAGTTAATCAGATTTGCATTGTTACGGAAGTTTGCAGCGAAAATCAAGTGTGCGTGCGGATTGCTGACAGCGGGCCCGGTATCTGTCCTGAGGTTCAGTCAAGGATGTTTGACCCATTTTTTAGTACAAAGCCGATCGGCAGCGGCACTGGTTTGGGATTGTCGATTAGTTACCAAATTGTGAAAGACCGCCACGGCGGTAAGTTGTGGTGTCATTCAGAAGTTGATCGGGGAACAGAATTTGCGATCGAACTACCGATCTCGCAAAAAGTCAAAAGTAAAATCGGTTTGTAGTGAGGACTTTAGTCCTTCTTTCTGAGGACTGAAGTCCTCACTACGAACTTTTTATGAAGAATAATTGACAGGTTTGTAGTGAGGACTTTA
>NZ_JAEQCI010000076.1:0-25914 GCF_020738565.1 Microcoleus sp. PH2017_12_PCY_D_A
AAAAAGCCTCAAATGATTGCTATGCAATCATTTGAGGCTTTTTTGATTCTGAATTATTTTGAAATTAAATCCGATCGAATATCTGCGGAATGTGGGTTGAATGTTGAGGTTGGAAAAGGGATCTGCAATTAAAACGTAGGCGAGAGCTTCGTCGGTAGAGCTAAAGTCGATCGCAGTTGCACGACCGGGGTACACTAAAAGATCGATCGCACTATTAACCGCAATATCTCGACCTACAGAAGGTCTGCCTACCGTCCGCTTGATTAATGTATTGTGCTGTGTGCAACTTTGCTGATACCCAGCATTCCAAAAATTTGATCGAGGTGTATTAAATTACCTTGGCGCATGGTGAAGAATGCTCTTTACAGATGCAGTTGGATCGAATTGAAAGGACAAACCCCTCACGCATACTACTGGTATACCTCTGCCCCTCTGTCCCATAATGACTGATGCTCCTGCTGCCAACATATCACATAACGTTTCGTCGGCGTACTTTACCTTACCATTAGCCTGAACAGTGCTAGTAATCCGCAGTGGCGAAATTCCGTAAATTCCAAGTGCTACGGCACCAGCACCTGCTCGGTCAGCCCGACCGTGGCTATCAGAGATAACAATAGCAACACGTACACCAATCCGTTCCAGAATACCCACGGAAATCTTTTTTGCTGACTTATCAGGATCTCTAGGTAAGAGAATGACAAGTTCATCATTCAGTCTATCAACGCCTGCTGAAGAAAGCTCAAAGCCTTGCTTATGAACTGCCACTAAAGCTTTCCCATTAGTTCGATAGCTCTGAGACTCATCAATTACAATCTGGCATACTTTTTCAGGTTTACCTGTAATACGAGCAAGTTCAATTGCTTCACCTGAAGGAAGAATATCGTCTGTGGAACGATACATATTCTCTGCCTTTGAGACAATCTTAGAAGCAACTACTAATATGTCTTGGTCTCTCAAACCGCCATACTTCTCAGAAGCATTGACAATGATTTCAGAGAGATTAGTCCCCGGTTCAATTTCTGAAATTTCTGAAATTCCAAAGAGTTGATAACTATCAACTAATTCCATGGCCTTGTGTTCGCTGTTTGTTTCTAACATTTGAGAGCCTATTCAAATAACAAGTTAGCTTTGATTATACTTGCCAACCTTTCCTTCTGCTCAACAATAAATTTGGATGTATTGTCAGGGGTAGTACTGGCAACCCAATCAATATGATTGATGACTCTTGAAAGATAAAATGGCAAAATTGCATTGACCATAGTAATAATATTATCAAATTGAAGATCGTCGCTCATCAAAAGCTTTAAAACTTCTGAAGATAGTTGATTTAACCAAATATCTTCATTAACCTTACTGCTAGTAAAACAAGAATCATTAACAAAATTTGCAACGAATTTACTAATAAAAGATTGAAGTTGTTCAATTGCTTTGTCATCTGGACGTAATGAATAATCAATATCTAAGTTTTGATGTAAATCAAGTTGACAATAATTTTCTGACTTAATATTCGTTAATATATCTGATCTAAACTTATATATTCTGTAGAAAGTTGATAAGCAAACTTGAGAAAACATATCTGTAATTTTTGAAAAACTTGGATTGTGAATCTTGCGATCTAAAAGAACTTGAGAAATTTTACTTGATGTTGCCAAGGCTGTCCATGTCATCATGGTGTCAACCCCGTAGCCATAATCAGACTCGATATCAAAACTATTCAATATCTTTCTTGCCAGTGGTTCACTAAAAGCAAAATCCCCCGCGATCGGCTGTTGAATGTCAACGCCCCAACAGGCATATAATAATGGTGACGAAAAATGATTCGTCGTGTTTCCCTCATATCTATTTCGTTTATAAATTGGAGTAACAAAATCATCTGAGAAAAAAAGAAGCCGATCTAGATAAGCTTTAATCCAGTATGGTTCAATTGAAGATATATCTGAATCAATAGTTAAAAAATATTTGAAGTTGTTACTAATACCATAGTTAATTCCTGTTTTGATATTAAATCCCTTCCCAATTTTTTTCTTGGTAAGCACTAAGCTTTTTTTAGATGTTATTGTGTCACTAGACTCGAAAATACTTGCTGTATTATCAAGATTTGAACTGTCAACATTAAGTATGAGAGAGTTAACATTTGGGTAGTAACTCGACAGTCCAATATCTATGATTTTAGTTATGTTTTTGATATTTCGTGCTTCGTTTCTTGAAGGCAGAATTACAATTATCATATTTAGAGTAGATGACGGTGCTTTGCGTATGTTTCCATAATGAGAGTGGCGCTCTCTTGCGGTGATTTTGCAGTAACGTAAAAAAATGGACTTTTCAGCAATGATGACACCATTTTATTTCTTATAGTTTGCATATTTAGAGAATCAAATGATGGAAAATATCCAGAAACCCTCCCATTTCCGTCCAAGGAAAGAGGAGTTGTCTGACCTCTTATATATCTTGCAAAATTTTCATGAAGACGCAATGCTTCTATTTGCTTAGAAAATGATTTAGTCACAGAGTTAGCGGTTGCCAATGTATGTACATTGACTCTGACAACTAAGCCAATATACTTTTTATCTGTGCAGACTGATATGTTAAATTGACTTGGGTTAAACACCATTTTACTTTCATAATCAAGTAGTTCTGAAGGTAACACTGAAAAGTTTACTTTATCAGGAGCTATGTCTGGGAAAAAACTATGCGCTACACGTCTTCTCATCGTAAAACTGGTGGTACCACCATGTAGATATAGCTTGCCTTCTTCATCACTGCCTAGTATCACAAGATCATTACCTACCAATTCTGCACTGTGATAGTGACACAAGGCATAAGCAGTTATCGTTTTGCCACTACCCTTATCTCCTAAAATCAAGATGATGTCATCGGAAGCCGCAATCGAAACAGCCGCTGCATGTATAGTGCATTGAGATTTAGATGTTTGGCGGGAGCTTTCCGATAACGTGTATAGTATATGCCGTAAATGCTTAACAAAGGAATCCTTACACGGATGTCCCTTTAGCCAAAAGGTTTGGTCATCTATTCGAACCAGACTTGGTTCTTGAGCATCTGTGATTAAGATTATTTGTGAGTGGTCTTGGTTCGTGACAGATGCTAACTCCTCCTCATAAAAGGCGGCAATACCTTGTAGATCGGTAGTATTCTCTAAATTCATGATATCGGAGTTACGGAGACAGAAAGATGCAGAAGTATAGACACGGGCAAGGATACCGCCTTGCCTGACTGTTAGCTGATATTTATACTTCTCACTAGCATGAAAGATGTGCATTTTTATCTATCTCACTTTTAACATAAGATTTCCGGTTTTAGGTATTAAAATTTCTTCATTAACTATCCTCTGCGTCCAATCATTCCTAGCGAAAATTTCTTTAATAATGTCCTCAACTTCGTTCTTGTTAGGTGTGCCACCTGTTCGCACCACAACTTGGTTTGGACTCAATAAATCATCGCCATTTTTTGCAACTAGAAGAACTTCAACAGTCTGTTTAGTCATTCTATTAACTGATTGAGAAATTTCATCTGCTACCACGCCGAGTACCTTGCCAACGTGGTAGACAGGGTTTTTACCATAAGCTGCTTCCATTGAAAAAACTCTAAACATAGGGATTATTCCAGTCCTGTTATTACCTCGGCCGACTAGCCCTTCTTCGCCATAATCGAGGGCTGATCCACCAACTAAGGCATAGAGATACCTCGGCTCTGTTATGGATAGATCGCGTTTTTGGTTTAACTCAACATTAAAACTATATTCCGCAGGTAAATTATTGCTAATGAATTGAAATAGCTGATTGTAGACGCTATCTATGATTTCCCAATAATCTCTAACATTTCTACAGTACTTCAGTATTACTGGGAGACATACTCGAATATCTATAAAATGTTTATGTCTGACAGCCATAACTTTTATATCCTGACCACATTCCTTATATATTGGTTTTTGTTCAGCATCGTAGAAAAAGCCTTCTATTTGAAGTACTAGCTTTTCAGTCAGGGTTAATGGTGAACTAGAAGCAACAGCAGAAGTATCATTTGCAAAGAGTCTTTTATATTCTGGCAGATCTAAAAGTGATTCTGGATTAAACCAGTTCGGGTTCTTAGAGTAAGTAGTATGTTCATGAATAAATTTCACATATCTATCCAAATCTAAATTTGGCAATGCCTTGCTCAAAAACTTTCTCGCAGCGTAAATACAGATATCATTGACAGGTATTTTTTCACCCGCAAAACCGCTGCTTATACGACCGTTTAGGAAAACTCTTATAGGCTGAATGATCTCGGTCGAACTCCATTCTACTCGTGCAAGTCCGCCTAAGACGCAAACCTTATCAACATTGTGGTGAAGGACTACACCGTACTTATCAAGGCAGTATTTTGAGTATTCCACAGATATTGTTTCCGCGATACCGTCAGCAATGGTATCCGGATGACCAATACCTTTTCTTTCAACAACTTCGATATCTTGATCTACAAGAAAAATACAGCCTGTGTCAATTTGAATGTTCATACTTAAAGCCTTAAGCAAATGCCTCTTCTACTCTTCTATAAAAGCTGATAGATTTTTCTGTCGCAACAATTTTATTTTCTGCAACATGAGTTTCTATACTAAATGAAATTTTGCGATCGGACTTCTCGAAGAAAAAATATAGAAACTCTTCCCAAGGAATATCTCCATCTCCCAAAGGAACATATTGAATCTCGCCATCTCTAAACATGATATCCTTTAAATGCACGTGCTGAACTCTAGGCAAAAGCTCCTCCAAATTACTCAAGTTAAATTTTTCTCCAATTTGATAGAAATTGGCAATATCAAGCCATAAATCTAAATTTTGAAAATTTGATAGTAATGTGTATATATCCTTCAATGTGGAAACATTGCATACAGGTTCATTCTCAACTAAGACGCTTACACCTCTCTCCTTACCCTGGTTTAAACAATATTCAAAAGTATCGTCCTCTAAAATCTTTTCAATGCAAGGATTACCATTACTCAAACCAGTAAAGACTCTAATTTTTGGAGATTTTAATACCTCTGCATTATTAATAACTCTATCGATCGATTCTATTTTATCACTTTGTGATAAAATGCAAGGAAAGTTAAAACTGTCATATACTTGAATTGTATCTGGCTTCTGCATATACCATTTAAATAAAGGGGAAGCTAAAGCAGATACATGAAAGCCATATTTTGCGATTTGCTGTTTTAGAAGTTGTAAGTCACTTGCCTGAAAGTTTGCAATGTTCTTTTCATCAATAGTCCTTAACTCAAGGTGCTTGATGTTGTTTCTCTTCAGAAAAGGGACTATTTCGGGAATATTTTTGCCAACTTCATCAACATTGACAGAAAGTATATGTTTCATAAACCCATTACCTCATGAGAGAATCTTTAGCTTCTTGAACAATTGATCTAGAAACATCAAAATCCGTCCAAATTTTGAATGCTTCCACCCCCTGATAAATCATCATGTCCAGCCCATCAGCAATAAGATATCCCTCATCAAGAGCTTGTTTCAAAAAGACTGTGTGTAAAGGACTATAAACTACATCAAAGAAAACTCGCTGGATTTTGTTTGCCCGCAAGCTCTTAATGTCAAAAGGTAATATAGTCGCAGATATATTTGGTGTCATTCCCACAGGTGTTGCATTACAAACTAAATTTGCGTCGAGCATTTTGGAGTTCACTTTAGAACTATTCAGTGGCAAAACGTCAACTTTATCGGAAAACCGCCTTAAAAAATCCATAGTTCTCATGCTTTGAGGAGAACGATAAAAAACGGTAATCTTACTTGTATACTTTAAGAGGCCACCAACTACTGCCTTCGCTGCTCCACCGGTACCAAAAACTACTGCTTTATCGTCAAAGCCAACTACTCTTCCAAGAGCTTTCTCAATGGATTTCAAAGTGCCAATGTAGTCAGTGTTGCACCCATACAGCTTATTATCTTTGACTTTGACGGTATTCACTGCACCTATCTCTTTAGAAAATTCATCAGTCTCATCTAGTAATTCCATTATTTCTAGCTTGTAAGGAATCGTGACATTGAAACCAGAAAAACCTATTTTCTTGATTGAACTGATTATTTCTCTCAGTGAAGACTCTTCAGGCTTAACATCGATTTTTATGTGTGCATATTCTAATAAGCTTGAACTTGCATATATCTGAAATAATCGTGAAGATAGGCTCTGTTTAGTAGGGTAACCAACTAATGCTGTATAAATCATAATTTGTCTCCACTTAATCTCACTTATAGAGTAGATTTATTGAATCTCTTGCCTGAGTAAGCTCTTTCAGTCATATGTGATAATCTTTCCGTTAGCTTTAGTCCCTGACTTAGCGTTGATTTAGCTGAAATATTTGTATCTTCAAGAAATCTTTTTAGGTGCTTTTTTAATGGGTTATCTTCTTGCCATAATTCATATTTCCTCCCATTGTCTGCACTCTGCCAGCTAAAACAGTATTCTTGAGATGGTTCAAACTGAACTTCCCTACTTTCACTAAAAATCAGACGCAAGTTTGTACTATTCTCTAAGAGGATATTTACCTGGCGCGATCTCTGGTTAGCTTTCAATACTCCTTTTCTAAAACCTTGAAAAAAAGTTGAGCCATCAGTTGATGTTCTCAGTAATGTCTTCAAGCCAGATGCCAATTTTCCATATTCCACAACCCAGGAAATCTGACTATAATTGCCTTGAAAGTAATTGAATTCTCCTTGCATATTAATAAATTCATCAGCATCCGTAGTAGATATAAGTTGAGTGGCAATATAAAGCATATGAAAACCTTCATATCCCCACAACATAAAATCTTGATCTATATATCTTCCCTGAGATACATCGTTGGATCGATTCTTGCAAAAATCAATCACTATTTTCTTAGGAACAAAATGATTTTTGTTTAAAAAACTTTTCGCAAGCTCTAAATTTATACAATCAGCATAATGATTATTTATCCAAATGTTTTCCAATCTTAAGTTATGGCTTACTTGCAAAAGTTTACTTATTTGCTCTCTCTTGCAAGCTGGTTTTTCTATCATTACTCTGGAGTCAGGAAATTTACTTATTATCTTATTAAGCACATCCAGATGAGTTGCGGTAGGAGTACATATAAACCACGCTTTTATATATTGATCGTTGATTAAAAGTAAATCATCAATGTTGCTATATACATTTCCCGTTTTGTTATTAACATTTAACACAGGATCGACCAATATACTTGCAAAACCAAGTTGAGATAAAACTTCAGCTATTTTTCTCCCCATATGACCATAGCCAACAACAACACACTTTCCCTGACAATCCATAGATGTTTGGACTGGATACTATAGTTAAAACTTGAATCTTAATCCCGAAAGCTACGCTTTTCTACAGGTTCCACCCATATAGTACAGAACCCCGAAGTAGCTGGCCTTCCCGCCACCTCCAGTGTCACCCCCAGACGCTTAACATCCTTTTTACACTCTAAATCAGTAAGGCTATCCGAATTCCACTTCATCAAATTATGAGCAAACTTCCCCAATGGCGTTAGTTGCCAACCGGAAAGCCTCGACCTGCTCCTGAGTCAAATGAATTGCTTCTCTCAGCGCAAACTCTTCTAGAAACCAAATCAAATTTATCCTATCAAATCACGATCACCCAACTTTGTCAACAGAATACCCGTCGCAACCACCAAAGAACGCGCAGATGTCGCCACCCTTGTCAATTCCGTCTGACGCACCAGAAAATTGACAGCCTCAGCAATCTGCCCCTCTTTCTTCTCAACCGCCACCCGTTCATAAGTCGCTAAAGTCTTATTAATCCGCCCCCACCCACTGATCGCACGCTAACTCAAAATCCTCCGGTTTCGGACTCTCTTGAATCACCACCTCCAACCGTCCAGTAGCCCAAAAAATCATAAAAATCGGGTCAGTTGGCTCAATTTTCCCATTAAAAGCCAACTCCAAAACTTTGCGCCAATACTCCTTAGATTGACCCTCTAAAGCAATATCCTGCAAAAATTTAGTATCAACAGCACCATAACTCACGGCAACATCCCCGTAGTTTCAAACGCCTCGTAAGCTTACAAATTTGGTTATATGCTTCAGAAATCGCATCTTTGAGCAATTGTGAGAGGTGGACGGGGCTTGCAGCAATGTCTTCAGGTTGAGACGGCGATCGCTCTTGACAAGGAGTTGGCGATACGGATAGCGATCGCCCTTGACAAGGGGTTGGCGCGACTTCTGCAAGTTCCTCAACTGATTCAATTAGTCGCACAGAGCTAGGGTTGATGTTTAAGATCAGAGCACTACCTTTAGGCGAGGGTTCAATAGTGGCCTCAAAGGTAGTGCCGATCGGCAATTTAGGCGAATTAGCCGAGAACATGGCTAGCTCTTGTCCGTCAAGGAGGACAATAGGGCTACCGTCGCGCCTCGAACAGCTACCGCTAACAGAGCCAACCTCAAAAGTCAATGTTTTCTGCCTCCATTTGGGACTGCTAAAGTCAACATCTTTCAAGTCATTGTACTTCTGTCCAATCAGTTCAGCTCTGTCAAACTGAAAGGTTTGCAATTGCTGGCAAATTTCATCCGTAAACAAATTGAGAACCAGTGCTGCTTTAGGTGTTTGATTTTAAGACTCAAGCCAAGTATAATCAGCAGGAGCTACAATGCGTGAACTGACATCTTTAGTGCGGTCAAGACCATCACGGTAGGTTAAGTCTAAACTGTCGATGTCGTTGACATTTTCGCCAAACTTCCTCTCAAGAATTCCCACCAGTCTTTCGCTCGGTTCAATTAAGGCAAAATTGACCATTGGCAGGCTTGAATGCAAAGTTGCTTCATATTTAATACCTTTGCTGTCTAACAATTCTTTCCAATGTCCAGCTAAGTCTTTGCCAACTGGCTGTCGCTTCTTATCCCTGACAGTTTTACCGTTATTGTCCCGTTCAAATTCCTCGAAAGGGATGCTCAGAACGTAGGTGTCTTTTGGCATTGCTTCGTGCAGTCGCTCGTACTCAGATTCAAGGTTGAATTCAATCAGCAGTTGGCGAGAAAGTTCCTTACAAGCTTTGCGAGGGACTTCTAAGTTGGGATTTGCGGTTTCGACGTGCCACATAGCACTAGCAGCTAAAAACCGTTCTTCAGGGTCAGTCCAAGCTTCGGTTACATCGGCTCTTAAGCTCTCGTATAACTTGCTGACGGCTTCTTTAATTGCCTTAGAATCGCCGCCGCACTCCAAGTGAATTTCACCCATCCTTTCTCGATAGCGTTCCTTAATATCTTGCGCCCACCTGACATAATGTTTCTCCCATTTTTCTCGCTCATCTAAGTCAGAAGGAGACTCAAACAGGTAGCGAAATTCGTCGCGGTGGCGACTTTTTAAACGAGTCGGTTCCCACTCTGGATTAACAGCTTCCCTAGCAATACAATTGATAGCAGTGCCGTCTCCTATAGGTAATGGCACGGTTTTGTAAAGCCTGGGGTCGTCTTTGTAGTCAAATAGGTAGCTTGGGTGCTGTTCTGACCACTGCTTAGCCTTGGACAGCAGGGTGGGGTGGTGGTCTTCGGTACGAGTAGCACTTTTGGGACTGTCCACCTCAATTTGCAGGGCATCAAACAGCTTTCCAAGAAGCTACCGCTTCTGTTGATTGAATAAACTTTCTGGCTGTCCCGGTTCTGCTGCTGACGATTGCACTCTCCCGATTAAGGTAGCAACCCAGCCGATTTTGTTTTGGGCGATCGCTACGGCAATTTGCCGCAATTTG
Source organism: Microcoleus sp. PH2017_12_PCY_D_A (assembly GCF_020738565.1). NCBI lineage: Bacteria > Bacillati > Cyanobacteriota > Cyanophyceae > Oscillatoriales > Microcoleaceae > Microcoleus > Microcoleus sp. PH2017_12_PCY_D_A. Next base: position 9,746 of record NZ_JAEQCI010000076.1, read on the forward strand.
GTATACTTGCGATCGCCCTCACTATCGGTAGCTTTATTGTAGTCAACTTTCTCTCGCTTCTCAACAGCATCGTACTCATTCTCTTGATTAGCGTGCCTGGTTTCAGAGGCGATATTCGGCATTCGGGAAGCAGGCGTAATCACTAATTGATCGCCATCAAAATCGCATTGGTGATGCTGCATGGCTTGGTCAGAGCGAATGAAAACGCACCCTTTGTACTGCGTTAATTCAGGCTGGCTTTTGTTGTCTACTGTGTAGCGGCGGATGTTATCTTTACTGACAATCGGGTAGCGGGTAACGATGACTTCTGTGCCGTTTTTCAAGTGGGGCGCGACTATTGTCCCCGGCCGTAAATCTTCGCAAGGTTGAGCCATTGCTGAACCGTGATGAATTGCGCCTTTAATTGCTAAATCTTTCCACTTTTTAGCCAGTTGTTCTTGCATGAAATCGACGACTTTGGGAAAGTCGAGGAGTTGACCGAGTTTGTCGTTCCTCAAAATTGATATTAGCCGGGATTCGTTGCGCTGGGCTTTTTCATCTGCTTCGTCTTCTAATCCGCTGCTGTCTTCGTGAAGGCTAGATTGAAAAGCAGCTTTTTTGTCGTACTGTTCCACTAAGTATTTGGCAAGTTGCAGTCGGTTGTTTTGCAAGTCAGCTAGCTTTTGGGCTTCAGCTTTAGTTGGTGTGGCTATGTCAGCCCCAATAGCTGCTTCGGAATACCAAATCGAAAATTGCCAGGAATTTTCGTATTCAGTTACTTTGGCGTTGCCTCGATTTCCCACTATAGCTTTGGGAAATTCGTAGTCGCCACAGGGGATAAGTTCAGCTAATTGCTCTTTAGTAACTCCTTTGATAGAGGAGCGATCCATGATGATATCATAACCTAAGTCTGAGGTTAAATTAGCATCAGGCAGTAGCGTTCCTTTGGCAAGAAAGCTAATTTCTGGAGTGCGGCAATCTTCTTGCTCCCATTCCTGCATCCAGGCAAATCTGAATTGAAAAGGTCGGTTGTAATTCCCTCCCAATTGTTGGGCTAGTGCAGGTGAAATTTTACCGTGACAGTCTCCGGTTTGCCACTTATCAGCTTGAGCTTTTTCACGATAGTCGTCGCTTTGAGAATCAACAATTTTAACTCGCAGGGTTTCGCCGTCTTGGGAGCTATCTAACAATTTAGCTCCTTGGTTACAACTACTAACTAGCAGTGAACCGTAGCGACAGGCGTGGTCGGGTTGAGTTTTGAATATGCTTAACAGTTTGCTTGAGAGTTCTTTGTCGGCAAAGTACACATTTTTGCCTGAACTGAAAGCAACTCTTCTGGTAATACCATCTCCGAAATCGATGTTTTTGAGAGGGTCGAAGCTGTTATCATTTTGGTCGGGTTTAACGATGCTTAGGGATGCTAATTCTTCAGGTTCAAAAAGCAGTTCAAGCAGCGAGTTTCGCAGCACTTCTGATTCAGCTTGGTACCGCCCCTTTGTTCTACCGTCAGTCAAGGACATATCAAAGACTGGGATTTTTAGTCCTTCCCCAGCTACCCATTCTGTGGAGCGATATTCTGGGGTAAGTTTTCTTCTGCTCATTGATTAGCTCCTGAATCCTAGTTTTTACATTTTTAGGACTTACGCACAGTAATAGTCCAGATTTTGACAAGGTTGTTCCTTCAAATCTTCCTGCTACTGAGTGATAGTCACCCCCTCCAATTGGAGGGGTTTAGAAGAGAAAAGTAGCGTGTTACAATGAGATTTACAATCCCAATGTGGAGAAAAAAAGTGAAAGTAGTTCGCACAACTACGGCTATGGAAAGCCAGCGAGATTATTTCTCTGATAGCGATAGCGATGCACTTGCCCGCGTTGCTTTTGGAGAAGGTGAAAACAGTCAGCAGTTGGGAGGTTTAAGCCTCGATGCTGGCGGTGTTATTAAAGGTAGGGCGTCAAAGTTGTTCGACGTTACTGAAGAACAAGTTGAAAATCCTCAATACTGGATTGATTTGTAATAGAGCTATCAATTTTCAGTATAATGAGGTACGACGCTTCGGGTTTTCCTGAGTTTTGAATGCGTGAATGTGTGAGTTGTGGTGAGTTAAAGAAAACTCTTAAAACTCAAAACTCAAAACTTAAAACTCAGAACTCCCAAGTTCGATAATAGGTAATCGGTAATAGTTAATTTCAGGATGGGTAATTTTCGATCGTGTTAGCTACTAGCTATTATGGACGATTCATGCTCCATTACGCATTACCAATTACCAATTACCAATTACCGCCGGATTTCGTATGAAAAGATGGCTAACGCCGTTTTTTAGGCTGCGTTTTATCCGAGGAACGACTCTCAAACGTCTGGTTGGTTGGAAGAGTGTGCAAATTGTTACCGGGAAGCAAGCTGTAGACCACTTTGCGTTTGCGGAAAACTCTAGTGCCGTCTACAGGTATGCCTTGTTTCCAAGCATTTACGATCGCCTTTTTGTCAGCAGAAATTACGGTTTTAGTTTCGACTCTACGATAAGGTGCTGGCAGTTGAGATGGATCGATCGAAACTTCACAGGTAGGCGGATTTTCCTTAACAGCAATGCGGCGGTGTTTGCCGATAATTTCTGAAGTTAACACGTCGCAATTGTTGAAATAGATAACGGTTTTATCCAACCTTTCTCTCCACCCCTGGAGTTTGTTGATAGCTTTTGAATGCAGTTCTATCAAATACTGCATTCGGGCGGTAATTCCTGCAATTTCGGCATCAATTTGGTCGGCTAAGTCGGCATGAGCATCAACAGCAAGTTCCTGGGTTTCTTGGGTTTGCCACAAAGATTGCAGCAGTCGATCGATTTCGTCTAAATTTTCTGCTGACTCTAGTTGATGCCAAAATTGAACTTTGAGCAAGCGTCGCTGTGGCTAAATTCATGCTTTAATATCCTCCGTTGATGCAGGTATGATAGTAATCTTGGCGTGCTTCGATTTGATCAATTGCAGCGATTGTTTCCGCGTCGGATTTAAGAGCAACTTGTTTGTTGTTTTGTCTCTTGTTAACAGGTCGATCGTGAGTTAGCTTTTGGAAATTATAATCGGTTACTTTTTGCATATGACTCAAAAAAACTTTATTAAAGATAGCGCGATCGCGCTCTCAAATAATGAGTGTTTAAAAAGATGAATTATCCGATAATTTTTTACCCAAAACTGGTAAGGCAGTTCTGCGATCGATATCCTTTACCAGAAGCAACTTCTAGTTGTACCACCTCATCTCTACTTCAAGAAACCCAACAATTCAGGCAACCTGTTGCTTTGCTGACTCCGCCTCAACCACCTGTAATGTTATCTGTCAAGTTGCTGTGGTTAATTTGGGTGTTTTGGCTTTATGGTGCGATCGCACTTGGGCTGTTAGCTATTTCTTGGGGTTGGCTGTGGTGGGAAATGCTGTTGGTAGTAGCTGCTTATTCATGTTTAATCGCGGCTGCTTATAGTTATGTGTTTGGTTGCCGTCAAAAACTGCTATCCAGGTATAAGCAGCAAGTTCTGGAGTACCATCAACAAGAGATGTTATCCCAACAAGAGATATTATCCCAACAAAAAAGATTATTTCAACAAGAGACGTTATCCAACAAACAGCAGAAACTTTCTACTTTTAAACTAGGAAAAGAAGGGTTCTATACAGTTTTTAAAAGTGTAAAAATTGACTTACATCACAGAAATAGATCGCTCAAGGATTTGATGTCACTTCGGGTTAGTTCGACAGGCATATCTCAAGCTCGGCAAGGAGTGAGCGAAGAGCGCTTTTTGCAATACTTACAGCAATATTTCGAGGAAGTTGTCCAAGCAGCAGAGTTTAAAATTCCGTCATCTCAGAGGAGCTATTCAGCAGATTTTACTGTAATTCACACTCCATCTGGACTCGGAATTGATGTCGAGATTGATGAACCTTATGCTGGCAAATCTAAGAAGCCGACTCACTGCTGCGATGCTGACAGCGATATGCGCCGCAATCAATTATTCTTAGAGTGGAATTGGATTGTGGTTAGGTTTACTGAAAAGCAGGTGGTTCAGGCTCCTTTGAGCTGTTGCAAATTTGTGGCTCTTGCAATTGCTGAAGTAACGGGCGATCGCTCTTATTTAAGGCAACTGGAAACTGAACCCGATTTGCTGAGCGTCAAACCTTGGACAACAACAGAGGCAAGGGCTATGGCTAAAAGCAACTATCGCCTTACTTATTTATCTGGATTTGGCGTCGGTTCTGCTTGCGATCGGCTTTCATCACAACCGTAACCGTTAATCATTATGGTAATAACTGTAATTTTTGATTTTCAGCTAAAATCCAGAGTGAATGACAGATTTTTTCGGATTGTACCAAGGCAATTTTAGATGTTAACGGATTCATTAAAAGGGATAAAAAATAGATATGCTGTCATTTGAAGAGGGGTTCATTGAAAGTCAACAACTCAACCAAAGACTTTTGCAAACGATTCGCTTAGTTGGAGAATACAAGGGAAAGCAGGAGTTATTCAAGCAACAAGCCCCACAAGTTTTAGGCACTTTGCGCCAAGCTGCGGTTATTCAGAGTACCGAATCTTCTAACCGCATTGAAGGCATTACTGTGCCGCTAGAACGGATTAAGAAATTAGTAACAGAAAAAACAACGCCGCGCGATCGTTCAGAACAAGAAATTGCGGGTTATCGGGACGTGCTAACTACAATTCACACCAGTTATAACCACATTCCTTTTAGTACAGGTGTCATTTTACAACTGCACCGCGACCTTTACCAATTTGCTGTTAATACAGGCGGGCGCTGGAAAACAGTGGATAATGAAATTAGCGCTACTTATCCTGACGGGACTAAAGTGGTGAGGTTTCAACCTACTCCCGCTTATGCTACTCCTGTGGCAATGGAACGCCTGCAAGAACGGTTTAATCGCCTCTGGGAATCGGGCGAGATAGAACCTTTATTGCTGATTCCAACTTACATTTTGGATTTCTTGTGCATTCATCCCTTTTTAGATGGAAACGGGCGGATGGCAAGGTTGCTGACTTTGTTGCTGCTATACAAAGCCGGTTATGAGGTGGGGCGATTTATTAGTTTGGAACGGATTGTGGAGAGAACTAAGGAAAGCTATTACGATACCCTTTACCAATCTTCCCAAGGATGGCATGAAGGGCAGCATAACTTATTACCTTGGTGGGAGTATTTCTTGGGAGTCATGCTGCTATCAGCTTATCGGGAGTTTGAGCAGCGGGTAGGGTATGTTACTTCTGCAAAAGGAACTAAAACGGCGATCGTATTGGATGCAATTAACAATTTGCCTCAAGAATTCTCGATTAGGGAATTGCAGGAACGGTGTCCGACAGTGGGAATTGATTTGATTCGCCGTCTATTGCGCCGGGAAAGGGATGCTGGGCGTTTGCAATGTCGGGGACGAGGAGTTGAGGCGCGTTGGCGAAAGCAATAAATATCTCCCAAAAAGACAGTTTAGAACAAGCCAGACAGCTTGTTCCACAATCATTATAGGAGATATTTAATAGATACACAAATTACGCACAAACAACTTGTTGATATTGCATTTACTACAAAAAAGCTGGTTTTTACTTTCAGTTTTTGCAAATAGGGCAAAAACGTTTGTGATTTTTTTGCCTTTTGATTCTCCTCTCAAAACTTTTGTCTGCAACCCAGCATTCTGCCAAGACAAAGTTTATTCTGCGTTCTCGGGCGGCGGCGCAAAATTTAGCACCTCTGCCTTTTTTATGTTTCCAAAGCCTTTCGTCCAAATCTTTTGTCCAGCCGACGTAGTGTTGTGCCGGATGAGTTGAACATATCGGCTTTTCAAAGTGCAGGAGATACACGTATCCTGCCATGAAAGTTTGCCATTTTTGAATGTGGTGAAAGATGTTTGCGGCTGCCGGAGAAACAAACTTGTCTCTCCGGCATAATTGAATTACCAGTCGATTTTTAGCTCGCAGTTTTTGTTGCTGTCGTTGCTGCTACCATTGCTGCTACCATTGCTACTACCATTGTTGGTGTCGTTGTTGCTACGGTTACTGCTTTCGATAGGGAATTGGAAGTTTAAGGCCAGCAGCTCTTGCTCGATAATTGACTTTCTGTCTAGGACTTTTTTGTCTCTTAAAAGTCGTAGAGCGTGGATTATTTTGTCGAGCGTTTGATAGCTTGTTTGTTGAAAATTTAAGACCAGTGTTGTTTGCCTTTCCATAATGTACAGTTGGTTTTCTGTTTAGTGGACGCAGGTTAAATTATTGAAGTAGTAGGTGTTGGTTTGCGATACTTCCATTTTTTATCTCCGATACTTTATTTTTTGGCGCGACAGCGCTCATTTTATTTGTACTAATTTTTAGGATAAAACGTATAAATAATTTATTATTAGCAAGGTCGCCTTACAAAAAGAAATGAGCAACCGTCGTCTCAATTGACTTAGCAGATTAAGAAAAAATAGTTGATAAATCTATTCACAAATTTGTAATACTTAGTGGTAGCAATATCAGTAATTTAGGTCCTAAGCTGGAAATTTGTTAAGTAGCGTTTTTATTAAACACTACTCACTTTTTTAGGGAACCATAACTAATCCAGTTCAATGTCTTGGATGCGCTGTTTATACTGTTGGTTATTTTGTTTGTGAGTTTGCTGTTCTAGCTCAATTAATTGTATCCAGATATCATTCCAACTTGACTGTGGATTGATAACTTCTGCATTCGGTAGCAGCTCGCTTGCATTTCGAGCGAGGTGAGAATCTTCTGCGAGCGCTATAATAACGCTATCGAGTTCTTGTAAGAATTGTATAGGCAGTTGTGAAGCTCGTTCAATTCCTAGGTAAAGTGTCGCTGGTGCTGTTGTAGAGTTATCCTGTTCAATAAGCAAAATTGAAAGGGCTTTAATTGGGTTACAGGCAATCACAGCTCGCTCGATTTCTCCAGTAGTAGCTACCCAGAAAGCAGCTTCAGATGACAGGGGATGGGTTGTAGTAAAGTTGCCCAATTCATCTAGAACAAAAGCGAACCTGGCTTCCCCCTCAAGCGTCCGTGCCGTAAACACAGCCTTTTCTGAGCCGGCATACAGCCAAGAATGAGAGTGCAATAAATTAAGCAATTCTAAAGGTAAACTGTACTCGACTGCTAGATGCGATCGCACTCTGGCCCACTGAGTTTCATTCTTTTCAGGCAGGATTGATAGTTGTAACTCTAACTCATTTGCTGTTGCAGAAGTTGCAGGTGCGATTGCTGCTAGCTCAGATTGTGGCAACTCTAACTCATTTGCTGTTGCAGGAGTTGCAGGTGTGGTTGTTTCTAGCTCAGATTGTGACAACTCTAACTCATTGGCTGTTGCAGATAGGGTTGCTGCTAACTCGGATTGTGACGACTCTAACTCATTTTCCTCTGCCTCATTAGGGGCGATAGCTAAGTGTTGTGGCTGCATTAAAGCCTCAATTAGGGCGTTATCTCGCCCTTTGTCATAGCTAACGCCTCGATGCTTCTGCAATCCAGAAAAAGTGTAGGCTTTGCCCAATTGAGTGCCACTTAAAGCGACTCCATCTAAATTGTAAGAAATGCCTTGAGTGAAGCCATTTTGAGTCAATCCGACTTGCACCTCTACGGCTTGTTGCTGCAACCGCTCAACGAATTCTGGCATACTTGGGTTGTCTTGGGTAACTTCATCAATTAGGTCTTGCAATTGCACCCTGATGCTCTTGTTTCCCTTGCTTTTTAATTGCCTGTGTTCTCCTGTAGTCTGAGCTCGCTTGTCTGTTTCCCAACTGGGTGTAACAGTTTCCAGGCTGTAGTTCCGTTCTAGCTGGCGAATAGTTTCTTGGCTTTTGTAATAGTCCCAGCTATCGTCAACAACACCTCCATCTAGGCAAATGCGACTGGCGACGATGTGGATGTGGTCGTGTTCTGTATCGCTGTGCTTGACAACTGCGTACTGGTTGTTGTCAAATTCCATCGCTTTCATGTAGTTGGCTGCGATCGTCAGCCAGCGTTGGTCATTTTCTTCAGAATCTTCTAGTTTTTCAGTGCTATCGACAGATAAAGTGGCGTGAAAAACTGCTACTTTCAGGTTAGGTCTTAGTTGTCGGGCGATGCCAAATTCAGCAGCCAGTTCTTCAGGAGTTTGTCCGCACATAGTACCGCCAATTAGAGTGGCGTCTTTTTTGCCCAGCACGTAGTTCAGGCAGCCCCGAAAGCCTGTACCTTTGATTTGTTTGCCAATCATAACCGAAAAGCCGTCAGTTGCACAGTATCGATTGCTCAGGCGGTAAAGCCGAGGCTTGTTAATAATTAGCGTACTGTAGATTTAGCGAGGTTTGCAACTATTGTTTTAATTGCACCCCCGTTTTCTCGAATCAGTTGCTGTACGCTTTCTAAGAGTCCTGTATTGACAACAACGGGTTCTCCCAATGCCACAGCACTATTGCAAGCTTTAGCCATCTGATTGAGGTTGTTTCCGGCAATTCTCAATTGGGCATCAATCTTGCATAACACTTGATAGGCTTTTAAGTCAAATGCAGCTAGAGGGCGTGGCATTGCTCTCCTCAAAGCTGCACGGCGCATGAAGTCGCTCATGCTCAAATTTACTTGCTCTGCTCTTGCTTTAATTTGATTGTAGTCTGAGTCAGTTAGGCGAATGTGAATATGGTTGGATAGCAGCTCTCTGGGTTTGACTTCCGGTAAAGTTTTCATAGTTTTTAATCAGTAAAAACCTTTTCCCAAGATACAAGTTAACAACTGTAATTAAAAAGCGCTATTCAGGTGATTTTATCCCCCCCCAATTGGAGAGGGCTATTAGAGGGTTTATCAAAGTGAGACTGACCCCTACCCAACTTTAATTTAATTTAATTTGTTTGTATAAATTATAGCGAGTGAGGCGATCGCACTGGAAGGACGATTAAACGTCTGACGGCGATAGCTGGCTAACAAGAGAGCGAGCAATGCGAGCGATCGCTACCCAAGTGCGATGGGAAAGTTCCGGCAATTGATGCCTGTGCTGCCACAAAAGCCGCCACAACAGCAGGAGCAATGTGAGCAATCGGCACAGTCGAATATCGGGTAAAAATTAAGCGCCTTGACATCTAGGATGCCCCCATTCATAAGGGTGTATTATTTTTTCTCTGCATAGATTAGTCAGAGTTTGCGATCGCAAAACCATTGCTTGCTACCGATTGAGAACAGCCATAACCAGTCCCAACAGGCAAAAGAATGAACAGCACAAAAAAGCAGCAAGTTGACCGAAAAAGTCAGGCTTTTGCTGGACATTTTAGGATAAAAACAGGTATGATGCAGTCCCTGCAAATGCCTGCATTCTCACGCTCTTTTGTACAGCAAACACCTGATTTTGTACAGCAAATGCCTGACTTTAGCGCTCCACAACAATTAGCGATTTTTTAGCGTTTTTAACAAAACTTAAATTGATTTAATAGTCAAGTTGCGACACGGTAAGTTGAATTAAGAATCAAGTTGAGCAAGTGTGAGGAAATTGGCAGGTAACTAAAATTTATGAAGCGATTTTGTAGCGTAGTACCCACTATGCCAGCAATAAAGTTGAGGCTGGACTATCTGGTTTTTGCGCTCCGTTGAGGCTGTTCGCGAGTGTAAGGCTTACCTCGATCGAGTGTCCGCTGCCGTCTCTTGCTAGCACTCAACTAGGGGTACAGCCGAGATACGTGCAAAATAGGACGTGATATTAAGAAACGTAACAAATAAGTCCCTACGTAGCTTTCGAGGAAGCTTGCAAGCACAAAAGCATCCTAAATTAGCTGACTGTTCAACCAAGTTTGAGAAGGCAGAGTATTAGTCATACTCTGCCTTCGTGCAGATCCAAAAAGCGGAAATCTTTTACTGCTAAACATTTCAGGCTTTGCTACTTCAAGTCATTTTGTCTTGTATTTACAAAACTTTAGGTCTTGTCCTATTTTGCGCGTATCTCGGCTATACCCCAATCCGAAGCACCGACAGCATCTACACCGGGCGAGGGGAGGGACGAGAGATGAGAGCGCTCAGGAGCCATCAATTTCAGTGGGTTGTTACCGTAACTCGCAAGTACCATCCGCCTCAAAAGATAACCGTTTTTGGGCGATCGTCCGCCGAAGCAGTTCAAAGTGCCGTATCTTCTGCCCGAGAAGTTTGGGGTATTTGGGATGCCAAATCGTTCGGTGTCCCGGAAAGGAAATAGTTTTTTTTAATTTTCTCGTGGTCGCTAATCAGTTGATAAAAAGTTAGTAACCAAACAGCGACTTCATAACAACAGTTTAACGGCCATGAAACGGCTATCAACCATAATTCCCGACAGCGTTGTCTGGATAAACAACGATGGGCTGGCCGATGTTATGAATACTTATCGAGCATTAGGAGATTGCACGACTGCTTTTGAGCTTTTCAAATTAATGGTTGAAGATTCGGATCAGATAGATTGTCCTGTGCCGATTCCAGACAACCATCCATGATATCCCAATCCATCGCATCATCGGGAAATAGCGATAATACCATTTTTTTAAAGTTATGACAGACTTTTGCAAACAAGGGAAAGCAGATAATTACAACGTCTTGTCGTCCTTTATCTCTATCGGATATGAAAGAAAAATGGTATGATTCAATGACCAGACGCTTGCCCATAATTTTACGATCGCGCGATCGATATAACTACACTCATTATACAAGTCCGGTGCTACCGGACTTGATATAACTTCGACCAGTGCATTCCCGCTTGTTTTAGTCTTTGAGTTACGACTCGGCGATTGGAACTCTCTACAACTCCCGAACCAATCATTAAACCTTGTTCTAGATAGGATTTATAGTCAATTCTTGTTGAGTTATTCGTCAAGTAACGCTCTAAAGCTGTTCCCAATCGGCGAGGGATGACAGAGTTTCTTCGATTTGTACGGTGAGTTGCTCTAAGGTCTTCATGGGGGGAGTCTCGCGCTCAGTTTTGTCTATGTTAGCGGAATTAAGCCGCTAACTCAATCCCTCCCCACGCATTTTTTCGTTCACCCACTCCTCACACGCCGTATACGTTGTTCTTTCTCTCATTTCTAACGAAGAGTTAAAAACCGGAGTTTTTGGGAAAGCGTCTGAAGTAGATGTAATCGTGCCGTATTGATAAAAAAATGATCTCCCGGAAACATTTGTAAGGAAAACTCACGACTTCCGTGTTGGGACCAAGCTTCAAGCTGAGTCCGATTGGCTTCTGAATCTCCTTCTCCTCCAAAGACCGTTAAAGGAATTTCTAAAGGAGGTTTGGGTTTGTATTCATAGGTTTCATCAATTTTTAAATCCGCCCGTAAGATAGGTACGAGTAATTCTATCATTTCAGGATTTCGCATAATTTCTTTTGGGGTTCCATTGAGACGTTCGATTTCTTGAATAAAATTCTCTTTAGGGAGAGCGTGCATCGGGGAAAGATCGGGAAGATGAGGGGCTTGGCGACCAGAGACCAACAAGCAGTGCGGTAAACGATGATAATGTTCGCGGCAATAACAAGCAAATTCAAAACTCACTAAAGCTCCAAAACTATGACCGAATAGAGCATAAGGTTTATCTAAATAAGGATGTAATCCTTCTCCCAATGCCTCTATTAAGAAAGAAAGTTCCTCAAATAGAGGTTCTCTCATGCGAGAACCTCGTCCTGGAAGCTCGATCGGACAAACTTCTATAGTTTTCGGAAGTTCTCTATGCCAGTCGCGAAAGATTGCCGCACTTCCTCCTGCATAGGGAAAGCAAAATAGTCGCAGTTGGGCATATGGGTTGGGGGTAAAATATTTAATCCAAGTATTGTGAGAAATTGAAGCAACCATCAGAAATTTACCTAGAGAAAGAAGTTAAACAGCGACAGAAATATTTTGAGTTTTGGGTTGCAGGGCGACCATTTGCAAACTTCTGTGGGGGAGAACTTCAAAAGCTCCTACTTGTTCGGTTTTGACAGAACTATTGTCAATTAATGTCATTTTCCAACGACATAATAGCGTAGCAATAACCAGTTTAATTTGAGCCTCAGCTAAAGCAAATCCACTGCAAAGAGCGTGACCGCCACCAAAAGGAAAATATTCATATTTTGAATAGTTTCGATCGAGAAATCGCTCGGGTTTGAATTGTTTGGGTTGGGGATATAAATCTTCCCGCATATGGGTTAAGTAAATACAAGGGATCAACTGCGTCCCCGGTTCAAATTCATAGCCCATAATTTCCATCGGTAACTTGAGAATGCGTCCGTTGGGATTGACCACAACCGGACATATTCGTCGCACCTCTTTACAAACAGCTGTCAGATAGGGCGATCGATAAATCGCGACCGGATCCGGATCGCTTCCCAACGCATCGATTTCAGCTTGAAGTTGTTGATAAACTCCGGGTTCGCGATGAATCCAGTATAATGTCCAAGTCATGGCAGAAGAGGTCGTCTCATAACCATTAAAGAGGGCGATTATAGAAAACATCAGTAATTCTTCATCCGTCAAGGCTTTGTCATTCTCATCGCGATAAGCCATAAAACGACTTAACGCATCAACGCCAGAGACATCGCCTCGTATTCTGCGTTCGTTAATTTCTTCTAAAATGATTTCGTGGGTTCGATCTCTAGCTTGTCGTAACTTAGCCCAAGGACTGTATTTTCCCCAATCTTTCTTCAAAAAGCCAAAAAGGACGGAGCTAAGATAAAAGGGCGATTTAAACGGTTCCATTAAAGGAATTAAGTTTGCCTTGAGTTGTTCGTAACGCTCTCCTTCAGTTAGTCCAAACAAGACCCGAGACATAAACTCAATCGTAATGGTTTTCATGCAGGACTGCACGTAAAAAGGTTGTCCGGGTTGCCAGCGAGCAATAACATCATCGGTAACGTCACAAATGAGTTGCCCGTAACGCTGCATACAGTTTCCCATAGAAGCACTTTTTAACAAGCCTCCCGTGAAAACCGTTCTTAATAATTGGCGACTGCGTTTGAGGTTGGCTGCACTCGTGTCCTTAAACGCTATTTCTCCGAGTAAAAATTCAAAGAAGTTCCGAACTTCGATATTGGGTTTTTCTTCGTAATAGCGGACATTATCGGCGGTGAAAATTGCTTCAATTGCCTCGGGATGGCTGAAGAAAATAGTCGGTTCCTTAGCACTGCCTATCCGAAAGCAATCTCCGTACTGACTGGCGCGGCGATCGAGATATCCATAGGCATCATTGCCCATTTTCATGAGTTCAAATAATTTGGGAGTCTTGGGACCTTGAGGGAGCTTCATAGTTGGATTCCAAATGACGGTAAGCAGGAATGAAATATTTGAGAAGGGTTGCGAGTTTAGTTGCTAAGAGCCAATGCTTGTTGAAGAATTTTTTGACTTTTTAAGTCGTTGCTTTAAGCCAAAACCCGTTAACCCAAATGCTAATAATCCCAAGATCGCACTCGGTTCTGGGACAGAACGCTGGCTGGTGACGGTAACGTTAGGATCTATAAGTCTCCCGTGTTGTAGAGGTACGCGATCACCTCTTCATCATCGAGAAGATTGGCTCGGAGAAAAACAGAACTCCAGCGAGCGATCGTTTCAATTGCAATATTAACATTGTTGGGAACGACAACGACAAATCCATAACTGGCAACGGTACTAGCATACTGCGAATAGTGTATTTTATCTACATAAGAACCTTGTAAAAGTAAGGCAATAGGAAGCGAATCGGGATTTGTTTCGTTACTCAGATCGGGAAAGTAGATATCAGCCAAGTCGCCACTACTCAAGATCGTTGTTTCATAGCTATTGATATTGCTATAAAGAGGAGCAAAACCCGAAGCTCGCACGATAGAATTGATGCCCCAAATCAGATGGATCGAGCTACTGAGAAACCCGATAGAAATTAGAGATTGTAACGATTTTAGATTCATTATTTTGCTTCTCAAAAAGAAGGGATAGAGTTCATATTTTGGACTTGCTCTCAATCATAAATTCGACATTTTTTCTTGTTAAAGAAAGTTTTAAATTTGTGATTTTTAGCATTTTATTATGGGGATTGCGATAGGCAATCCTCAATCTGTCGAGTTAGAACTCGAACGTGGGGAAGATTCATCATTGAAAAATGATTTCCCGGTAGTTCTCGTATGTCTAATTCTCCTGAAATATATTTATCCCAGCCAAATCGATCGGAATTTGGCATTTTTTCAGGTTGCTCTCGGGCTGTAAAAAGTGTTACATTTCCCGAATATTCTTGCAATTTGTAAAGAAGCATGGCTTGGGTATTTGTTTGACTCAAATTCGCAAGGATTGCTTGCTGTTCGAGAGAAATATCTTCTAGATTGAGATCGGCATTAGGGTGCGCTTGACTCAGTAATTTGAGTTGCCGATCGCGCTCGTCTGCCATAATATCAATTAAACCGAGAAACTCAACTTTAAGGTTGTTTTGGTGCAGTTGTCGTGCCATCTCGAAACCGACAATTCCTCCCATCGACCACCCGCATAAATAATAAGGGTCTTTGGGTTGAATGGTTTGTATGGCTTTAATGTAAGCTGTTGCCATTTCTTCAATGGTTGCAAGCGGGGTAGCTTCACCAGCAAACCCTCGCGATTGTAAGGCATATACAGGACGTTCTGGATCGAAGTATCGAGCCATTTCGATAAAAGAACTTCCGCTTCCCGTTGAAGAATGAATGCAAAACAAGGGATTTTTAAAGCCACTTGGTTTTATAGCAAGAGGAGGACTGAAATCGACATCTTGAGTGTCTGACAATGACTTCTCTAGAAAAGAGGAAAGTTCGGCAATAGTTGGATACTGAAAAATATATTGGGGTTTGAGTTCTAGGTTGCATTCATCAGCACGAGTAACCACTTGGATATTGAGTAAAGAATCGCCACCAATTTCAAAAAAGTTATCGTGGATTCCAATGGTTTCAACTTGTAAAACTTCCGACCAGACTCGAGCGAGTCGTTTCTCAGTGTGAGTTTGCGGTTCGACATATTTTTGCGAGGTTCGATCGCTTTCTATCTCTGGTTTTGGTAATTGTTTGCGATCGAGTTTCCCATTACTGGTGAGCGGAATGGCATCCAAGCAAGTATAGGATGAAGGAAGCATATAAGCGGGGAGTCTTTGACTTAAATAATTCCGCAGAGTATGAAGATTAAAAGGTGTTATAAACGGCGAATTGCGAGCAAGAAAAACATCAAAACCGATGCGATCGCGAATTGAATGGGGAGGATTAAAGAAAAAGCTTTCGCTAATTTTTTTTTGCATGAGTAAAGTTTGCCATTGCTCTTTGGATAAGACGGGATGTACCGATCGCAGTTCAAAATCTTCAAAGCGTTCAAATCCTTGTTGTAGCCCCATGTTTAGATCGAACCAAGGATGAAACTGAGTCTTTTCAATCGCCAATAGTAAACCATTGGGAGCGAGAAGCGATCGCGTCCAATCTAATGTTTCTTTGAGGTTGCGAGTATTATGTAGAACGGTTGCCGCAACGACAAGATCGAACTCATGTAAATTATAGCCCTGTTGTTGAGGAGATTTTTCAATATCGAGAAGATCGTAACGAACAAAAGGATATTCCCCGAACCTTTCCCTTGCTTTTTGTAAAAAGAAATGGGAAATATCGGTAAAATAATAGGTCGTGCGATCGCGCGGCAATAACGGCAGTAAATGTGTGGCAGTCATTCCATATCCCGCACCAATTTCAAGAATGCGAAGGGGTCGATTGCGATCGAACGATTCAACAAAAGATTTGACAATTCCGGCGGCGATCGCATTACAATCGGCAAAGATTTCTCCATAAATACCGAGCGTTGTATCGGAAGTATAGAGTTCTGCTGAATGAATCTTTTCAACGAGAATGTCGGCTAAAGCTCCATCGGGTTCTTTGGGGACGAGATCGAGCCAAGTTCCGGAGATGGGGCGATCGCTAAGAGTTAGCGAAAAGAGAGATTTTGCTCGTTCCAATAAGGGACTAATATTGGTAAAGCACTCTCCCTCTTGCTTCAATAGTCCGGCTTTTACTAATTCCTGAAGAGCGCGAGAAAGCCATTTCTGATAGCGAGGAATAATTCGGTGTCGATCGAGAATTTCTTCGATCGCGTAAGTTTCTCCCGGCGATCGATAAATGCCAAGGTTATCAAAAGCCAAACAAACCGAAAGAATATAAGCTGTTTCGCATTAAAACTGGTATAATAATAAATCACAAGTCACAGAAAAGCCCGAAGTATGCCAGCCAAAAATCATCTAAATGCAGAGCAAGTC
>NZ_JAEQCI010000262.1:0-1760 GCF_020738565.1 Microcoleus sp. PH2017_12_PCY_D_A
GAAATTGAGCTTTTTGAAGGATCTTCGTAATTCGGCGAACCGCTAATATCGAGACGTATCGGGCTGACATCCACACTCACCCCGCCAGTCACCGAAACCCCTCCTATGTTGGCTACCTCGCGGGTGACGCCGATACCTCCGGTGCTTACAGAAGGCTCCGTTTTTTTGCCGAGATCCGGGTAGCCGCTTTTGCTTAGATCCGGCCCCGAGGCGCTGGGAGATAATCGTGATTTAGAACTAACGCGACTAGGCATAGCTCGCCTCTATGCCTGCTATGCGGCTGCCAGTCCCAGAGGCGATCGCCCACAACTCACCACTTAGACTGTTGTCTTCTCCCATGCTCCAACTGCCGCCGTTAGCCGCTAAGTACATTCCCGTACCGCAATCCATATATCCGAATCCCCAATGTTGCTGGCATAAAACACGGCGCGATTTGAATTTGCGACTCTAAATCTAGTGGGAGACGCAGACGAGATATTAACACCGTAAGGCACAGCAGCGCCAATAGATTTAGCGGGTTTTTCTATTAAGTTAACCTCAAATCTAAAATCACCTTCTAAGTTGATATAATCGCCAGCCCCCAACACCCCGGAACCGTAATTGATTATTGAAATTCCGAGCCTGTCGTCAGGACTTAAAAGTTTAAGCTGATTGATTGTTAGGTACGGAACAACAAAAGGAATTGTCGTCTCTCTACCCTTGTTTTGAAGTCTAGCTGTTGACAAAACAGACCACGTTCCCGTACCTTTTCGGGCAGGAAACCTCAAGCCGAGAAAAGGATATTTTTCTTCTACCTTAAGCATTTCGGCGATTTTTTCAGCCGAATTCATCTCCGGGTACAACTCAGGGAAAGGAGCTTGTCGCAAAGAGGGAAGATAAATGGCACCGCTGAGCGTTTCCAGATAAAAACTTTTTTCAATGTAGTAACTAGACTCCAGTGCTGCGTATCCGGCAAAGGCTTCAGAGCAGTTGAGAATTTCAATAATATTAGTGCCGTCAGCGCTGGTGATCGAGCGGCGAAAAGTTCGAGTGCCACTAAGTGAATTATTGCTCACAGCAGCCAATCCTTACCTTCAATTACAGAGCCTCCACCGGGCAACTGTAAAACTTCTACAGGAAAATCTATATCGGCGCTAAAAGTAGCATTAGTGCCGCCAGAAGCCGCCAGCACAAACTGACAGCGGCGCACGTTGCTGGCGTTACTCGGATTTTTGGCGGTGTCGAGTTCCAGCAGTTTCAAGTCTACAACTCCTTGCATGACTGCCTGAGTCAAGTTCGGCGCCGCGCTGCTGCCGCCAGTTCCGCTGGTGAAGGTGGAACCCGTCAAGTAATGAGTAGCTGTTTGTGTAACTTGCCCCGCACTTGTATTAGTTGCTTGACAGTTGAGAACGAGGGATACGGTTGCTAGCTTTGTGGATAGGTTGACGCTAATTGAGATCGAGTCAGTTCGACTGGCAACTTTAGTTAAATTGTTTTCTTCTTGTTCTAGTTTTGCCAGCAGCCCGTAAACATATCGTTCTTTGCTGGCGGGCCCAGTGGGGGCTGATTGGGAAACGCCAGTTACTGTGGCGCCGGCACCGGCTGTATGTACTGCCATTCTTTAGAGATTTTATAAATATGTTTCTAGTTTATTAACTTTTTAGTTTATGTTTGGCTTTAAACTTTTTCTTAACAAGTTGCTCTTATAGATAAAAGAGCAACTTGTTAAAAAACAGCGAGCACCGACTTGTATGAGCTTGAGCCAATTAGAATTGACTTAG
>NZ_JAEQCI010000077.1:0-26644 GCF_020738565.1 Microcoleus sp. PH2017_12_PCY_D_A
TGAGGAAGCTAATCAAAACTTCTTTGTGCTGGGGGGAGGCAAAGATTTTTTTGAAGCCAAAATCTGTCTTGGGATTGATGAAGTTCATAATTGGTAACGGGTAATTGGGAATTGGTAAAGGGTGTTTAATTGTGGGATCTTAATCATAACAGTCCTTCCATTTCTAAGTCTTCAATTATCTGCAAACCGCGCGGGTCGCCGACTCGCAAGAGGGAAGATTTAGCATCTTCCCGCACGCCCATATCTTCATCTTCTTCTAATGCTTCAATTAAAGCGTCGATCGCCCCAGCGTACACTATATTATTCGGGAGTTCGCGCGCCAGTTGCCCGATCGCCCAAGCGGAATTACTTCGCACCGCAGATACAGAGTCTCTCCGCAGCGCTTCAATCAACGGCGGAATCCCGGCAATCACGACATAGTAACCAACTTTTGCCATTTGACCGAGGGAACTCGCCGCCCACAAACGCACCGCCGAAATATCAGTTCTCAGAGCATCAATTAAAGATGGCAAAGCGCGGTGATCTCTGCAATTTCCCAGGGCCCAAACTACCCCTTTGCGAACGTAACCGTTCCAATCGCGGTTGAGTTGCTCGATCAGCGGTTCCACAGCATCGGAACTCGGATTTCGCCCCAACGCATAGGCGGCACTTACCCGCACCAAGGGGCAACCGTCTCTCAACAAATTAATTAAATGCGAAATCGCGCGATCGTCCTGCAATTCGCAAAAAGCCCGCGCCGCCATCATCCGGTGCTGAGGTTCCGGCGATTCCAGCAAAGGCAGCATTTCCTCTGGATCTGGTAGCGGGGGGTCGGATTCATCAAAACGATCCAAAGGGCTTTCCAGTTCCGTATCAAGATCGAGGGCGTTGGAGTAGTCGTTATTGTTCATAAAAAAACTTTACCGCACAGAGGATGCTCCGAGTGCAACTCAGCCAACAGTCAATAATTGTAGGGTGCGCACTGCGCACCTTACTACAAACAAATACCTCTGCTGTTACCTAAGTTTGTAGTGAGGACTTCAGTCCTCATAATTTAGATGAATCAGAACTAATGTCCCGACTGCAAACAAATACCTCTGGTTTTTCAAAGATATTTGATCATCCAGACAGAATGACTCTCATAGCCTAATTTTTGATAGAGATTCATCGCCGGCTGATTGCTCAAAAAAACTTGCAAACCAATTTGCCGATCGCCCCTGGAACGCGCCCAATTTTCTGCTTGAATAACTAAAGCTGCACCGAGTCCTTGACGGCGGTGTTCCGGTGCTATGTAAAGCAGAAAAATGTGACCGTGGCGCTCTCCAGTGGTTTGGTCGATCGCATTTCCCAACCACAAACATCCGACAACCGATTTGGGATTGGCAGACTGCGAGGGCAGCCCCGGCAAACTTTCTGCCTCCAAGGGGCTGTTTTTCAGGCACTCAACCCACCAAAGCGGCGTCTGATTAGAAAAATACTGCTCGACAGTTTGAGCCAAATGTCCCAAGTCGCGATCGGGGTAAAGCTCTCGGTAAGTATGGTGCAGGAACTTTAGCAGTTTTGGGCGATCGAGTCCAGAACCCGATCGCAGCCCGTAGCCCGGTATCAACTGAGCCGACATCAGCGAATTTGGACAGGGAGAGAGGAATAATTGAGCCCCAAGAAAATAGGATTCACTCCTACCGCTTGCTTTTGGGGGATCGGTTCCTCAATCGGTGCCGGGGCAGCCATGTCAGCGGGCAAAAAGATGCGAGCGCTGACTGCTACCAGAGCCACGAAAAATACTAATATCGCTATAAATGGAGCAATGTATTGACGAATGATAGTCATAACCGCAAAAAATGATTCTTGAGTAGATATTATCAAGTGTACCATACAAATCTTGTCAGTTATAATGGCTGGCAGTGGAAAATTAGCTCAACACTTCTAGCGATCGCAAATACCAACAAACACCAAATAAAATATTATGAGTGCCTCGCCTGCTGTTTATGAAGCTCTGGCTAAGTCAATTGTTTTTTTGAATCAAAAGCCCAACGCGCAAAATCAAGTCTCGCGCTTCCTGGACAATAACGGCTACTATATCGATCGCATATTGGACGACAAAGAAACCGGATTTTACGCGATCGGCTTCGGTTCCTCCGACCCCACCAAACCGCCAGTCCTCGTATTTCGAGGTACAGACTTCATCGATGGCGACGCTATGTTTTCTGCCTCCCGCGACATAGGCTTACCCGAATTTGAAAAAAACAAAGATAGTATCAAAAACTGGCTCACAGAAATCGGTCAAGATACTGCCAAAAACCCCAACAAATTATTGCCCGATGTCGTCGGGCACAGTTGGGGCGGAGCGATCGCTCAAATCGTAGCCAGCGAATACACATCTCTGACCCGCGATATCTTGACTTTCAACTCTCCCGGAGTTTCAGCGAGTATCGCCAGCAATTTTCGGAAAAATCTCAGCAGGGCCGGCAACAAAAATGTCAGTCACTACATTGTCAGCGGAGATATTGTCAGCTTGTTTGGCGAAGCATTTATCCAGGGAAAAGTATTTCTCCAAAGTTTTACAGACCCGAGTATTAATCCCTTAAGTGTTTTAGCCAAACATCGAACCGAAAATTTGTTAACTACCCCGCCCCCCGATTTTTTACAGAGGCAATTTTCCCTCGAAAACTTAAACAGTCCCGAATTTGCTTACAGTAACAACGACTCAGATTTTAACGAGTTTATCGCTGCGCTAAATTTTCCCCTAGCCAATGTGTCAGTGGCTATCAGAAACCGAGCCGGTGCAGAAAGTTTGAGAACAGCCCCAGAATTTTCGTTTGTGGACTTAATCAGACAAATGCAATTCGGTTTAGCTCCTCTGCAACCGAATTACTTATTAGGCGACGCTCGCAACAATGCTGCTAGCGGCGGCCCTGGAGAGGATACAATTATCGGCAATGCAGGTAACGACACTCTCAGAGGCAATCGAGGTAATGACAGCATCAGCGGCGACAGTGGCGACGACTTCTTGTACGGCGGCAGAAACAACGATTTTTTGGAAGGCGGCGACGGAAACGACTTAATTTCCGGCGAGTTTGGCAACGATTTCTTAATTGGTGGTGCAGGGCGCGATCGCTTTGTATTAGAATCCGGTGGCGGAGCAGATACGATCGTCGATTTTCAAAAGGGTGAAGATTTAATCGGCCTATCGCGGGGTCTAACTTTCCCTCAAATTATTGTCACCCCAAGTCTTGACGGAGCTGTAATTACTATCCCGATTACTGGAGAAATTATTGCTACCGTCAGAGGCGTGTCGGCTAAGGACCTCACGCGACCGGATTTTGTGCAGATTTAATGGATAAAAAATTGTAGTTTGGGTGGCGCAAAAACTGCAAGTTCTTGCGCGCAAATCTTTTTTCGTGTGTTTTTGGCTCTTGCGAAATCCGCTGCCACAAGCCGACTATTGGGTGATTTTAGGAACGCGCAATAATAGAAATGAATATTGTTTATCAACGTAATTTACTGTAAAATGAGTTGACTAGCTTAAAAAGCCAATCCCAATCAAACGACAGGAAATAAAAAGAATATGCCCTCCTCCCCCGCTGCTTACGAAACTATAGCCAAGCAATTAGTTTACATAGATAACAACCCCCAGTTACAAACTGTAGTTCAAGCTGGTTTGACGGCTGCCGGCTACC
This sequence comes from Microcoleus sp. PH2017_12_PCY_D_A, assembly GCF_020738565.1. NCBI lineage: Bacteria > Bacillati > Cyanobacteriota > Cyanophyceae > Oscillatoriales > Microcoleaceae > Microcoleus > Microcoleus sp. PH2017_12_PCY_D_A. The sequence goes on from NZ_JAEQCI010000077.1 coordinate 3,660, forward strand.
GAATCGATCGCACCTTTGACGATCCCCTAACTGGATTTCACGCGATCGGCTTAATCTCCACCACCCCAGACAAACCGCCAGTTCTAGTATTTCGCGGCACCGACTCCCTCGTAGACGACCTTGCCAACGCAGACAAGCGAAGCGTCGGCTTCAACCAATTTGAAGCCAACAAACAAGCCCTAGGAACATGGCTGACACAAATCGGTCAAGATACAACAAAAAACCCCCGCCGCTTGCAACCAGACCTTCTCGGACACAGCCTGGGCGGCGCCATAACCCAGCTAGCCGCCACAGAGTTCACATCTGCGATCGGAGATATTGTCACCTTCAATTCTCCCGGAATTGCTCAAAATATAGTCAATACATTTAAGCAGAAAGCGGGTGCAGGCAAAAATGTAACTCACTATATAGTTAGTGGCGATTTTGTTAGTTTGGGAGGAGAAGCTTTTATCCCAGGAAAAGTAGTTCTTGAAACATTTACCAACCCGATTATTAACCCTCTACTTGTCTTAGATAAGCACACGCAAGCAGGCTTATTGACAACTCCTCCTCCCGGTTTGACGAAGACAGAGATATCTGTAGACCAGTTGAACCGCCCGGATTTCACTTTCACAGATTCAGATTATTTAGAGCTGTTAGCAGGCTTAGACTTTGCCCTGCCACCCTTAGGAAAAGCGCTGGCTTCCCGCAGCAGTTTAGAGCAATTGAGAACCACTCCGGGAACCTCTTTTATCGGCAACATTGTGGCAATGCAAACTGCTCTCGACCTCTCCAAAATTAATAATTTAGTAGGCGACGACGCCAACAATACAGCATCAGGTTTGGCAGGGGAGGATATTATCACTGGTAATGGGGGAAACGATACTCTCACCGGCAACCGCGGCAACGATATTATCAGTGGCGGCTCAGGAAATGACCAGCTATTCGGCGGCAAAGGAGATGACAATTTGAGCGGGGGAGACGGGGACGATACCCTCGTTGGCGGAGTGGGTGCGGATCTGTTAATTAGTGGCGCTGGACGCGACGTATTTGTATTAGGAGCAGGCGCCGGTACAGATACACTTCTAGACTTTCAACAGGGTCAAGATTTAATTGGTTTGACCAGAGGTTTGAGCTTCAACCAACTGAGAGTTACTCAAGCCGATATTTCAACAACCATCGAAATTGCCAGCAGTGGTGAAGTTCTTGCCAGTTTCTTCGGCATACTAAACAGTCCGCTTACAGCCCGGGATTTTATTTCGATTTAGTTGGCGGCTGACAATACAGATATTCGGTAGGGACACAACAATGGGAGCATCTCATTTTTGTAAAAAGCATTTTCTCTTTGAGTGCTGTTCCCGGTCGCGTGTTTTACACGCACGTGAGCGGGGACAGCACTATAGATGCAAAACTGAGATGCTCCCCACAACAATGTTGTGTCCTCTATTTTGTGGAGTCAACTAGGAACGTCAACAGATACAATTTAATTAATCAGGATCGTCCAATCCAGGCCGGGGCATAGATGCTAATTTTTTCTCATCTTCTAGCGGCAAAAAGAAAATAGTCAGCATACCGGGAATCACAGCCAGTGAACTGAACAAGAAATAATTTTGATAGCCCAATCCAGTCTGTAAATAGCCGCTAAAAACACCAGGAATCAACACTCCTGCCGCCATAAAAGCCGTGGTAATTGCATAGTGAGATGCTTCGTATTCAGGGCGAACAGTCCGCATTAAGAACACTGTATAGGCAGCTACGCCCAGTCCGTAAGTAAATTGCTCGATCGAATTTACAGCATAGGCCCATTCAATCCCCGGTTGATTGATTGCCAACATCCAATACAGTACATTAGTTGAATTTTGCATAATTGCCGTCGGCCACATCCATTTTTTCAATCCTTGTGTTGCAATCAAATAACCGCCCAGCAACCCTCCGATTAACAGAAACATTACTCCTAAAGTACCCGATAACAAGCCCATTTCCGACGTAGAAACCGCCAATCCTCCTTTCTCAACTTTATCCATTAAAAATGGAGGAGCCATTTTAAAAGTCAGGGCATCGCCCAATCGAAAAATCAAGACATAAGCCACAATCCAACCAATTTTATCTTGCTGAAAATAGGTTCTAAATGCCTCGACAAAGCTGGTTGTTTGTTGGGGTGCGCCTGTTTCCGCAGCATAATTTCTAGGATAGGGAAGATACCACCGCTGAAACAGATAAATCAGCACAAAAATCAGCGCGCAAATGCCAAAGGCTGTCGCCCATCCGTAGTTAATCGGAGACACATTATAAGACGAACCGAAAAGTGATAGCGGAATCTCCTGATATGTTTTAGTATCGCCTGCATTTACCGGGATTAAATGCTGTTCTGCTAGTTTACCTGCCAAGAAAACCAAGACACCGCTACCGACAATCACGGCACCTCTATAAGCCGTGTTGCGAACACCAACAAATAGTGCTTGTTTGTCTTTATTGAGAGTGTTTAAATAAAATCCGTCAATGGCGATGTCGTGAGTAGCTGAAACAAAGGCGATCGCTGTAAAGACAACCAGCGATATAATAATAGCCAGGGGCGTCAACACACCAAAAGCTAGGAAAGCAAACAGAAAAGCACAAATGATTTCCGTTGTTAAAATCCACTTGCGTTTAGTGGAATACATATCAACGACGGGCCCCCACAAACCTTTTAATACCCAGGGAAAAGACAACAAACTTGTCAATCCGATCAGTTCGTTACTGGTTCCCATCCCTTTCAAAAAAATCACCGACATTAAATTAACGACGGTGTAAGGGAGACCCTGAGCGAAGTATAATACTGATACCCACAATCCATCGATCGGTTTTTTTTCCATTGCAGACATATTTGGGCTAACTACTGATTTGGTTTACTGAGTGCGATCGACAATTTCCGGTCACTGCAACCACTTGCATCACAGTATATTAGTTTTGGACGCACGGGTAGCCAGAAACCGGGTTTTTTAGGAAAATATTTCGTTGCAGCCAGCAAATTTGGTAAAAAACCCGGTTTCTTTTGTCTTGATTCGTCCAGGACTGTATGTGTGATTCTGATGCTAGCGACAGCCATATAAATCGTTTATTTTAGCATCATTGTGACTCAGAAATATTTTCATCTTTTGAATAAGTCTGCAAAAGATGTTTTCCGTAGTGTTGCGACGGATGCGAGGTAAGCGCGAACATTCTTGTCCCAGTCAGAACTGCCGTAAGTTTGCAACAGATCCAAAGCACTTTCTTCTATTTTGTCGCGTTCAGCAGTTGTCTCTCCACAAGTTCATCAATCTCCCGCTGTGTAGGAAATATTTCTGTTATTTGGGCGCCCAGTAAAAGTAATTGCTTTAAATTAGGATACTTCAAATTACGCAAATCAGTAGCATTAACTTGAGTGTTTCCGTTAAACAGCCGGAAAAACGCATCTACCAAGCTCGAATTCAGATAAACTGTCAATCCGCGCGCGAGGGTGAGGTCTAATCCGCGTCCCTGTTGGTTAAAATAATTTAAATGGTTCTCAAAACCAACGCTAGAACTATTAATTTTGTTGGCATTCCAGACAACTGCAACGATTCGCTTTTTCTCTTCCTTGGATGAGAAGCGCTTGGTCAAAACATAATGTTCGTTAGGTATGAGCAGTGCAGCCGTTCTTTCTGTAACAGCTAAAGCTTGATGTTTCCTAGTTACTGTGGGATATTCAACATAACCAGCCGAGAAATGTGCTGGATAAATCAGCGGAACAGTACCGTTGTCTGGTTCCAGACGCAAGTCAGAGCTAACGCGAAAATCTACAACTTTCCCGGTAGAAACTGTTAAGCCTAATTCCTGTAGAGTGCAAGTAAATTGAGCCATTTCCTCGACTACTTGCTGGCTGACAGCATCCGGTAAAATCCGAATAAATTGCTCGGAATCTTTGGGGTTAACTAGATCAGTATATCGTAACTCATGAGACAAAATTAGCTCATCATCAGCAATGTGGCTGGAAGTTATAAGTAAAGTATCTGGCTTTTCTATTTGTTTCCTAGCGCGCACAATAATAGTTTCTTGCAGCACCCCATCATCGCGAAATATTTCCTGTCGCGATTCAAAGATGTGTATTTGGCGTAAAGCCATCATTTGCAGGAAGACTTGGCGGAAATCTCGAAAGTATAAACCGTTGCAAAAGCTGCGGGGAGTAATCGAGACTAATTCACCGTTTGGTTTGAGCAGTTTAGCTGCTGCAACTGTGAAGCCGGCGTAGAGATTGCTGGTTTCTACTCCTATAGAACGCAGCCAGGTTCGGGCTTGGGATTTAGCGTCTATCTTGGCATAGGGAGGATTGATAATTGCATTTGTAAATTCCTGTTTTACTTGCTGTGTAAATAGACTGGGCTGCAACATATCGGCGCTGTCTTGTATGAAATCCATTTGACGAATTTCACTGGTAAAATATATCCCCAAACGCTGACATTCACTCCTGCACAATTCTAAGGTTTGTTTGAGGTAATCAATCAAAATAATGTCTATTTCATAAGCGGTAACGTGCAGGCTGCGCGGCTTGTTTGGGCGCTGGCAAAGTTCGCAAACAACGGCTGCTAACAGGGAACCAATACCTGCACCGGCATCTAAGAGGGATATATCTGGGCAGTTAAATTCAAACATTCCAGCCATCAAAGTTGCTACGGAGGAAGGGGTTAAAAATTGTCCTTTTTCTCCCCTCTGGCTTTGCTGCAATTTTTGGGTTGCTTCTAAACGCAATAAATCTACTCTATCGAGTAAATTGCTGGCAGTTGAGTTGCTTTTATTTTGAATGTTTAGTCTTTGCCAATCAGATAGCATAACATCGAATATAGCGCTTGTTTGAGAGCTGACATTAATTTTAACTCTCCATTATAATGCGATCGTTACCCATTTCTGTAAATTTCCATTCACTTATTTCAATATTGATATCTATATTGACAAATTCCAGCGCTGTTTTTAATGATGAATAGACCGTCTCATAAGGTCGGAGATCGGCATATTCATAACTGATAAAGCAAACAGGGAGATTTGGATAACCAACAATTGTAATATTTGACGGTACATATCTGGGCCAACCATCTTCAGGATTGCCTTGATGAATTAAAACTTTACCAGTTAGTTGATGTTTGCTACTTGGCTGTATGCTAGCAAGCAGACACGGTTGGAGGCTGCGGAATTCGTCAAGGATCTCAAAGAAAGTTGAAAAAGCGACAGATTGACCGAACTGGTCTTCCATGATATCCCAAGGCAGGGTGTTTGATTCTCCAAAAAGTCGATGCGGTATCCAGTTAACAAAGTGCCAATATGGAGGTGTTCCTTCATCAATTTTAATTCCATTATAAAAACAAGCAGACTTATAGCCTATTACAAAAGCCATAAGTGCGGTCAGGGTTAGACCGTTATTGCCCAGATACAATTTTGGTCGGGTACGCACGAGGTCAAATAAGTCATAATAATTTTTAATTACTGGTTGTTCGATCGCAGTCATATCAATACGCTATCTGTTGTTTTACTTATCATAGCTAAATGATAGCAAAGTTTCGCCCATTCTGTCTTTTTTCGCCCAAATAGGCACTAATACGCTATCATATTAGCAGTTTACTGTCTTCCAATCACAGCAAAGGGGAGCCATGAGTCAAGAAAATTTTACATTTCTACTTGATAGCGAAAAAAAAGAGGCGCTGAGGGCGATCGCGAATGTCACCGATCGCGATTTAACATATATTTTGAATGAGGCGATCGCTTCCTATCTGGAAACCTATCAATGGCTGCTCGACGAGATTCATACAGGTCTGGACGAGGCAGAAGCTGGAGACTTTGCCAGCCATGATGAAGTGCAAGCCGTTTTTGCCAAGTTGACCAATGGAAATTAAGTGGCTGCGGAATGCTTTGCGAAATCTAGAACAGGCTCACGCATATATTGTCAAAGACGACGATCCAGAGGCAGCAAGGCAATTAATTTTGAGGATTCAGGGTAGCGTAGGTCAACTGGCAGAATTTCCTTTGATAGGCAGAGTTGGTCGCGTGGAAGGCACTAGAGAACTTGTGATATCTAATACATCTTATCTTGCGATCTATCGGGTGAAACAAGAAACCGTAGAAGTTTTGCGCGTTCTTCACGCTTCCAGAAAGTATCCAGACAATTAATTAAGTGGGCATGAATAAACATCAAACCCTGAAAAGCGGTTTTGAAAGAGACGCTGAGTTTCTGGGATTTCTGTTTTTTAAGTCTATTTATCTACTCATCTGGCCGCTAAATATACTAATGTGCCAAAATGTCAAGCGGACGATCGCACTCCAAGTCCGTAAAAAACAGTTAAACGCTCTCTCACACATTCCTCATGCGAAAACACAAAACATTCTTTTTGTCAAGCCTGTTCGCGATCGGCTTAACAATTAGTTTTCTGCTGACTCCCGGTTGGTTATCAAACTTGTTCCCTTCACGGGCGATCGCACTTACTCCCCGACTCCCCCAAACCAGCGAATTTCGCGGCTTCTGGGTAGACGCATTCAACCCAGGTTTCAAAACGCCTCAAGAAGTCACAAAGTTGATTGCAGACGCACAGAGGGCTAATGCGAACGCGATCGTCGCCCAAGTCCGCCGCCGCGGCGATGCTTTTTACACGAGTGCGATCGAACCCCGCACCACCGATCCGAATGTTCCAGCAGGTTTCGATCCCCTCCAAGATTTGATCGACAAAGCCCACGCCGCAGGTATAGAAATACACGCCTGGATGGTGACGCTACCAGTAGTTTCCGGCGGCAAACTTCCCGCCAATCACGTTTGGCAAGAACACGGGCCCAATGCGCCAGGAAAGGACAATTGGGCGATGCTGATTTCGAGTGGCGAAGCTAAAGGTTTCCTCGATCCCGGCAATCCAGACGCGCTAGATTATACTGTTTCCGTCTATTTGGACTTGCTGAAGCGCTACGATGTGGACGGCGTACAGCTAGATTACGTGCGCTACGGCGGGCCGAATTGGGGCTACAATCCTACTTCGATCGCCCGTTTCAACCAACAAAACGGTCGATCGGGCAAACCGGCAGCCAGCGATCCCCTGTGGATGCAGTGGCGGCGCGACCAGGTGACAAATTTAGTGCGGAAGCTTTATGTAGAAGCCATGGCGATTAAACCGCGGGTTAAAATTACGGCAGCGACGATCGCCTGGGGAGACGGCCCGGCTGACGAAACAGGCTGGTATAAAACGCAACCGTACAGAGAAGTATTGCAGGATTGGCGCGCTTGGCTCGAAGAAGGTATTCTTGACATGGCGATGCCGATGACTTACCAGCGCGAGTACAAGCCGCAGCAGAAGATGGGTTACAACCACTGGATCGAGTACGCTAAAGACCACCAGTACAACCGCCAAATTGCGATCGGCCCTGGCAACTATCTCAACTACATCGAAGACACCCTCGCCCAAATCCGCCGCGCCGAAGCGCCTTCAGCGCAAGGGAATCGCGTAGCGGGTACGGTTTTGTATTCCTACGCTAGCAGCAACGTGTACGCGAACGTCGAACTGCGATCGGGCGGCAGCAGCGGAGATTTGCCCCGCCAGCCTTGGAAATACGTTCCCCAAAGCAACGATTTGTTTTACAACGCGCTGTCGCAGCCCAGTCAATACGTTGACGGCGCGACGGGCAGAACTATTCAAACTCAGCCTGTGTGGGCGACTCCGGCGGGGATTCCTGATATGCCTTGGAAGTCGCGGCCGACTGCTGGGGCGATCGCCGGAAATTTGCAACAGTGCGATCGAACCTGCGACGGCGCGAACTTGACATTGCAGGCAATTAATGCTGGTGGCAAGGTGCGCCAACTGCGGGCGGATGGTAAAGGATGGTTTGGGGCGATCGAGCTTACTCCGGGAACTTATCAGTTGAAAGTTGACGGGAGTCAAATTCAACAAACAGTTAATGTTGTCGCAGGTGAAGTCACAAAAGTAAATTTCGCTAGTTTGTAGCGTGTCAGCTTAGCCGAAAATACCCCCAGAGTTTGTAGGGTGTGCAGCCCGCACCTTACTAATTTAAGTCTCATAATTGCAGTCGGTTTTAACCGACTTAAGCTCTTACTGCCATGTTCGTCGCTCCTAGATATTAAGTGAAGTATTCAGCAAAATCAAAACTATTTGCTTTGGTTTGCTATGTCACAATCCTAGGAAATTAACTCGGTTGAAAACATCTGAAAAAAGTCTCGATTCTGACATCAACGAAATGAGTATTCTCGATCGCTCCTCTACCTTCAAAAAGTCTCGATCGCGCATCACTGTCGAGTGCGATGTTCGCGTTTCCTATCCCGATCGGCTATAACTTTAGTCGGAGATGCCAGCATCAAACCAAAATTTATCCTCAGAAACCAGGTTTCTCGTTTGTTTGTTGAGAATGCTGCCGTTAGGCCAGTTTTAGTAAATTCGACACTATTTTAGCTGTTTTGCTTGCACAAATCTATCGCTCGCGCGATCGTCGTCTAAGACAGGCTCTGTAACCTTTTAGCTCATTCTTCAGCAAGCCCTAGATAGAGTTGGTGAGTCCAGGATTGTATTAGTTTTTGTTGCAAACTTCTTTAACAAATTGATACTCCGCATTATATTTTGGCGTAAATGAAGGTTCCCACCACGCTCCTGCTTTTTTGACAGCACCTTGTTTGTCGGTCAAAATATAGTTAGTAGGACGAATCATAGAGGTTGGACAGTAAACTCTAAAATCTGCTTTCAATCTATCTCCATCAGAATAAACTAAAGTTGTTGAAGCAAGATATAGTTCTGGTTTATCAAGCAACTTAACCGAAATTTGAGAAGATGGCATAGGAGTTAGTTTAGGTAAAATTAGTTTTGGTGTTGTTGGATAAACTGGTAATGGTTGTGGAGTTGGTGTCGGTGGATAATTTGGTGATGGCTGTGGTTGAAATGTAACTATAGGAGATGGAGGAATTGGCGATGGTTGTGGTTGAAATGTAACTATCGGAGATGGAGGAATTGGCGATGGTTGTGGTTGAAATGTAACTATCGGAGATGGAGGAATTGGCGATGGTTGTGGTTGAGGTGTAACTATCGGAGATCGAGGAATTGGCGATGGTTGTGCTGAAGGTATAACATTTGGTGATTTAGGAGTAACTGGAGTTTTGGGAGTAGGAGATTCTTGTAGTTGTGAAGCAGACTTAGAAGGCTGTGTCGGCGAAGCTATTGATGGAGTTGGTGCAACTGGAGTCGATGTTGGATTAGAACTCGCTGATTGTTCTGGTTGTTTGGTTATCCAAAATCCTGCAATAATAGCCGTTGCAATGAAACTACCAAGCAACAAAGTTTGTTGAATATTCCCAAGTTTCGATGGAGCTACGGAAATAACTGTTGGTTGTTGAATATTCTCAGGAATATCTGCGATGGTAGGACGGATAATTTGATGAACCTGAGATGTTTGAGATTGCAATGCTTGCAGCATTTCGCGTGCTGTAGTATATCGATCGCAACTATGAGCAGAAGTTACTTTATCTAAAATAATAGCGAGGGTAGGACTAACTTGGGGAGCATATTGCTTCCAAAGAAATTCGCCTGTATAGTTATTAGTTTCTATATCCTGTGGCTGTTTCCCTGTTAGTAAATAAATAGCAGTTAATCCAGTAGCGAATAAGTCACTACTATAAACTGGTCGTCCGGCGGCTTGTTCAGAAGACATAAACCCACGAGTGCCGATCGCAATTGAAATCTGCGGACTTCCCGAAGAAGTAATGGTAGTAGCTATGGCTTCTTTGACTGCACCAAAATCTATCAACACAGGCTTTTGGTCGGATTGTCTAATAATTATATTGTCTGGTTTAATATCCCGATGAATAATGTGTTTTTGATGAACGTAATCTAAAATTGGTAAAAAATTAACTAGAAAGTCTCTGACATAACTCTCGCTGAAACTGGATCGTGATTGGATTGTATCTGTGAGAGTCATGCCATCTATGAGTTCTTGAACCAGATAAAAGTCATTGTTTTCTTCAAAATAAGCATAGAGTGTCGGAATCCGATCGCTGTGGCTACCCAAATCTTCCAAAATAGCTGCTTCTCGTTGAAAACGCTCTTTAATTAATGGATAAAGTTGCGGATGGTGAGAAACTGGGTGTAGTTTTTTAACTACACACCGCCGTCCTGATGGCATTTGGGTATCTTCTGCGATGAAGGTTTCCCCAAACCCACCAGAACCAATAGATTTTAAAACTTGATACCGATTATTTAATAGCATAGTTGGGTGTCAAATATTGTTTTACGACATACAGCTCTAAAGTCAAGCTAATTAAAATATTCCGACGCGACTCAACGATGTTCCGGGAACCCGATCGTGATACTCAGCTTACTTGATGGAGAATCAGATTTTGCGATCGCCCGAACCTCTTTGCACCCAGCTTCAGAAACAGCGAAGATTTGGCTCGCTTTCCTTTCTACAAACTTCACCATAACTGAAGCACAATCAGGCAAAAAGATTAAAAAAAAGGAAACTTCCTGAAATTGAGTATATGGAAGGTTATTTATAATATGACAAAATTATGGCAAATAATTTGTGTCTGGGATTTGAATTGTAACAGAGAGGCAAAATGAGCCAAGGGCGAGCGATTTTTAGTTTAATAGTAAGTTTGGCTGTTGTTGGTGCTAACTCTGGCGCAGTCTTTGCAGAGCTACAACAAGACAGTGCGGCGATACCAAACCACATAGCTCAGCGACAGCGTAATTGCAGCAATCCTCAAAGTAACGTAGAGTACAAAGAGTGTGCAAGGTTAAGGTATGAAGCAGCGGATAGACGACTCAATCAGGTTTATCAACAACTGGTTGCTAAATTAAGTCGTAAAGAGCGCTCTGTACTTTATGAAAAACAGATAAAATGGATTAAGTCGCGGGACAAAACTTGCGAATTAGAAGTTTATGACAATCGCGGTGGTACGGGTTATCAAGGTTTTCTCAATGAATGCTTGGAACGCAAGACCAAACAACGTACCGCTGAATTAGAGAATTATTTAAAAAAAAGATAAGGAATAAAAAGGATAGTTTATGAAAAAGCAATCGATTTTAGGAATTCTGCTCAGTTGTACCGTGTTGGGAACTGGCTATCTCACAAAACCCCAAACTGTAAATGCTGCACCTGCATCTCTATTTACACCCATAATCCGGGAGGTTAAGAATCAGATTCCGAGAGGATGGGTAATGCGCCTGCCTTCAAGTGTTAATATCAGCAACACTAAACTTTACCCGGAAGTCATTACAACCATCCCCGGAGAGTTTGCAGTATTTCTGAATTCACAACCAAACTGCATGACCAGATCCTGTTACTTTGGAGTTATTGCAGTAGCAAAAAATTCTGAATATGCTAATAGTCTGCGTTCCAAGCATATCTTTTCTAAGACATATCTGCCAAGAGTTAGGGCAATTAGACAACGCGATTATCAAACTCGGACAGAATCAGAGCAAAGACTATTAAATAGCTTAGATATGGCAGTGCTAGAAAGAACACCTATTACTTTAAAACCAGGAATTCAGGGTGTTTTCATTGTTCAGAATGGGGGAGGGGCTTCAACTCCACCTTCTTTACACGTTCTTTGGAAACAAGATGGTTTGAATTATCGAGCAAGTATAAAAGGTGGATTCGATTACGACCGGAGTGCTGTAATCCAAAGCCAGAAATCAGCATTGATTAATTTAGCTATTTCGATGGCTAAAGAGTCTCCGATTAAAAGTGCTAACTAATTTTAACTAAAGGTCATTAACGTTTACAGACTGCAAGCCTCAAATCGGTTTACCTCTAAACGAAGACTAGGTTGCACGATCGCCAATTGGAGGGCGATCGCATCTTACCTCCTCATCGCAGGGGGCGATCGACAAACGGTGTTGCGTGTTTTTTGTACCGCGCAACACCGTATTTTATTCACACTTAAAGTAGTGTAATTTCAGGAAACTAAATGATGGTAAATTGCGTTGTATCGTTGATATTTAGGTTGCCTGTAATTAGACAGGAGTGTAATCTTTAACCGCATCGCTCTTGAGGAATTCTTGATAAACAGATTCATCGCCAAAAGAGTCGATCGAAACTTGAGCTTTTGGCATCGGTATTAGCGGAGTTTGGACGGGGGTATATTTGCAATAGCAGACGACAATCGCCTCAAACTCGTTAGTAGGAATTGCTGTTGGATATTCTTGTACCCTCACAACTTCCCAATCTCCAGTACGATAGTGAGTGCTAGAACCGGAACCGTCAGCGCTGTGAAACTCCAGCAATCTGTATCCCGGTGCGGGGATAGGTTCGTTGGATGAATCAAAATACTCTGCAAGGATATCAGTGTAAGCCCCTGTGTGGGCTAACAACCGATTATCTGCCCCCTCCTCTTCAGTCTCTTCGGCACGAAAAATTAGATATTTTCTACCCATCACTCAATCCTCCTCGGTTTCTTCCATGTAATCAGGGAATTCAGTTTTGCCCTTAAAAATGCAATCCCATTTGAGAACGGAATTATTTTGATTGCGCTCAATCCGTAATAACTTCCAACTATATTTCTTTTCCATTGCTGTACATCGCCAGCGTTCAGTAACCGAATGGCTAGAGGTAACTTGTTCTGGTTGCTGGTTTTCACTCACGATACTTCTAACTCTCCATCGCTGACTCGAACTAGCAAATCACCGACTTCGCAATTTAAAACCTCGCACAGCCGATCTAAAGTGTCCAAGGGAATAGATTTTGCCTTGTTTCTCTCGATTTTTTGGATGTTAGCCAGCGACATCTCCAGTATTCTAGCTAACTCGTTTTGAGAGATCGATCTTGATGTCCTGACATCTTTAAGCCTGATTTTCACAACCATTAACTAATAACTGCTCAATTAATACTTTACCTTACTTATAGTAGTCTAACCATTAGTATCTCTAATGTAAAGCATACTAATGGATATGAAACTGTCATGAGTATAATCATTAATAGTATTACTAATGGTTGGTATACTAGATGTATGACAAAGCAGGAAACCCGAATTGTCTAGACGGACAATCTGTTTTTATTGCTGGGAACCGATCGAACGCGATATGACATTTTGCATCAACCGGGTTTCTAGGCGTACTTCACAAACCTGAAAACTGCTGTAAATTCAACGGGGCCGATCGCGAAACGGTGTTGCGCGTTTTTTGTACCGCGCAACACCGTATTTCATTCACTCTTCAAGCAGTGCGATCGCCTGAAAACTAGCTGACTCTGAATTGGTTTGCATCGTTGATATTTAGACCAGAGGGTGCATCTTGAACGATCCCGATCAACTCCATGGGCTGTAAAGGTCCTTTCTTGAAAATTCCCATATCTTGAATGCCTGCACTCCCGGATTGCAGGGAACCGGGGACGGATCTGAGCTCGTAGTCACTGCGCGACCCACCCAGTTGAATGACATCCTCACCGACTTTGAAGTCGAGGATGCGGCCAAAATCGCTCAGGCCATCAATGCCAATGTTGCCATTGAAAAAGTCTACAAAATTGTCTAACAAGCCGTCGCGATCGTCATAACTGGTTTGCCCCAACTGTCCCAGCACAAAAGTATCTCGACCCGCGCCACCGACGAGTAAATCGCTCTCACCCTTGCCTCCTCCGATTTCGGCACCTTGAATTCGATCGTCCCCGTCACGCCCGAAAAGAAAGTCATTTCCTGCATTGCCCAACAGGGTGTCGTTCCCGTTACTGCTTGCGAGAAAATCATTTCCGTTACCACCAGTAGCATCGATGTTTGCCGATACATTATCCGTATCCATGCGATCGTTGCCATCTCCCCCCGTGAATTGGATCGCTCGAACACCACTTGCCACGCCTAGATTGCGGATATTCAACACATCATCGCCACCCAAACCATTAATTGCATTAAAACTTTCGATGCCTGTGGTTGTTAAGGTTATGGGGACGAGATTGCTGCGCTGCAATATAATGTTTGAACCTGATGAGCTGAGGGTAATATTATCCCCTTGGGCGATCGAACCGTTGAATAACAAGTTATCGCTACCGCCATCACCTTGAATCAAATCGCTGCCGTCGCCATCCACCCATTCAAATGCGTCGTCTCCGTTGCCACCGATCATCGTATCGTTGCCTTTGTCGCCAGCTAGGAAATCAAACCCATCGCCACCTTCTAGCAAATCCGTATCGTCACCACCTCGAAGGGTATCATTTCCTAATTCTCCCCTTAAAGTATCGAAGCCGGCTCCACCAAGTAGGCGATCGTTCCCCGCCCGGCCCGAGATGTCGTCACCGCTAGGGCCACCATCGATCAGATTGTCACCAGAGTTGCCAGTTAAGACATCTTGATTGTTACCGCCAATTAAGTTTTCAATGCCGATGAAAGTCCCGCTACCTCCAAAAAAAGTTGCTTTGTTTGTTTCTAAGGAAGCATTTATGTTATTGCCAAATCCCAAATAGGTCGCTGTATCGAATGTTCCGTCTCCACCATCAAGAAGATCGTCCCCAAAAAAACCGCCAAACAGAGTATCGTTTCCGCCAAATCCCCGCAGGGTATCGCTAGCAGAAGTACCGTTCAGATTGTCGTTGCCGTTGGTTCCATTAACTAATGCCATGTTCGTTGCTCCTAATTATTAAGTGAAGTATTCAGCGAAATCAAAACTGTTTGCTTTGGTTTGCTATGTCACAATCTTAGGAAATCAACCCCGTGCAAAACATCTGAAAAACGTCTCGATTCTGACATCAACGAAATGAGTATTCTCGATCGCCCCCCATCTGCAAAAAGTTGCGATCGCCCATCGCGGCCGAGTGCGATGTCCGCACTTCCTATCCCGATCGGCTATAACTTTAGTCTTGGTTCGGAGGGGTAGCATCAACGAAAGTTAGAAAATTGCCGAGTTTTATCGACATTTACTCTGACTTGCAGTATTTTTTGGGAATATTGGAGAGCCAAATCTACTGGAGGCCAGGTCATGACCGCGATCGCATCCCTACTAAAAACCCAACCCCAACCATTTCGCTTTCTGCTGTACACCGAATGGATCATGTTAGGCAGTTGCGGGGTGATGGCTGCGATCGAAGCCTGGGATCGCCAAAGTATTCCCGTACAGCACGTTGCCATCCTGATCGCCCTGGCCTTGATGGGATGGATGTTGCCGGCCGGCAAAACTCCGGTGCGCTATCTCTATACGGCGATCGAAATGAGTCTGATCTTCTACGGAACTACCTTGGGATACCTGCACATCCTACCGACGCTGTATTTAATCGTGTTGATTCGCAGTTGTTTTTTATTTGAAGCGCCCGGTAGGTGGATCGTGGCAGGTCTTTCCCTGGCAGTGTATATGATTCATCAGTTTCAGTACCTTCAGAGGATGATACCCATGATGTTGCCTAATGTCGAGCAACAACAAATTTGGATGCACCAGACGGCAGAATTGTTGATGTTTGGGTTGGGTCTATTTTTTGTGTCGCAGTTGGTCAGTACCTTGCTAGCAGAACGCAGAACTCAGGAACAACTATCGCAAGCCCACGCGCAGCTACGGGAATATGCCCTGCAAATTGAAGATTTAGCAGCAGTTCAGGAACGCAATCGCATTGCTAGAGAAATTCACGATTCCCTGGGTCACGCCTTGACTTCGCTCAACATTCAACTGCAAACCGCCGTGAAACTCTGGCAGCACGACCCCATACAGGCACAACCGTTTTTGGAACAAGCCCAGCGACTCGGTAAGGTGGCGATGAAAGAAGTTCGACAATCGGTCAATGCGCTGAGAGCAGACGCAGAACCAGAAGAAACCTTAGAACAGGGAATTGCCTCGCTGTTAGAAGACTTCCGCCAGAGTACGGGTGTCACTGTTAGCAGCAGCATTTGTGTGGAAGTTGTATTACCGCCTCAAGTTGTCAAAACGCTCTATCGGATTTTGCAAGAATCGTTGACTAATATTTGCAAATACGCCGAAGCTACCGAGGTTCGCCTGCAATTGCAAACCACGCGCGATCGAGTGCTTTTGACTGTTGAAGATAACGGGCGGGGATTCCAGTTGGAAAGCGGTACTGCCGGATTTGGATTGCGAGGAATGCAAGAGCGAATTGCTTCTCTCAACGGAGAGTTTCACCTGGAAACATCACCCGCAGCGGGGTGCAGAATTGACGTTAGCCTGCCGTTAAGTAGGTAGACACAAATACACCACTTCGTGTAACAAAATGTAAAACTCACGTAACCCGTTTTGGCGTTTTTTCTTTATCTGTGCAATTAAGAACTATCATGGGATCGTAGATTTAGGAACGTACCCATGATTCGTCTCTTGCTAGTTGACGATCAGCAGCTTATCTGCCAAGGACTCAAGGCTATGTTAAATCTAGAATCAGATTTAGAAGTGATTGGAGTTGCCCATAACGGTAAAGCTGCTTTAGAGCAAGTTGAAGCTCTCCAACCCGATGTTGTATTAATGGATTTAAAAATGCCCGTGATGGATGGTAGAGAAGCGACTCGCCTGATATGTCAGTCTTTTCCCAACACGAGTGTCTTGGTGTTAACTACCTTTGATGACGATGGATACATTGTTGATGCGATGCGAGCCGGGGCTAAGGGCTATTTGTTGAAAGATATGCCATCGGAAGAGTTAGCGCAGGCGATTCGTTTGGTGCAATCGGGTTATACTCAACTGGCTCCTGGTTTAATGGATAAGCTATTGACAGGATTCTGTGCGGTACCTGGGACTCCAGCAACTGCGACTCAACCATCGAAACTCCCCGCACTGGCACAATTAACTCCGCGCGAACAAGAGGTATTGCAGTTAATTGGTAAAGGTTTAACTAACCGAGATATTGCTCAGGAGTTGTTTATTTCTGAGGGAACAGTGAAGACTCATGTCACTCATTTATTGAATCGGTTGAATTTGCGAAATCGATCGCAGTTGGCAATTTATGCTAATTCTGCGATCGATATCTGAATCACTCTAATTTTTTTATTAACCGCAGAGGCCGCAGAGGGCGCAGAGAGAGGCTGCACAATTGAGCTCGGATTACCGCTGCATACTTTACTTAAGCTACAATAAAATTATCCTGGATCGAATTGCGATATTTTTGGTGAAGCTATGCTAATAACAGAAGCCCCTTTCACGCTACGCAAATGGACAGTTAAAGAATATCACAAGCTGGGAGAGATGGGATTTTTTCACCCAGAGGAACGAGTCGAATTAATTTCAGGAAATATTATCAGAATGAGTGCAAAAGGAACTGCCCATACTTCGGCTTTAGGGCGCACGGATAGATTGTTTCAAGACTTGTTTAACAATCTGGCATGGGTACGAATGCAAGATCCGATCGCCCTCGAGGACAATTCCGAACCCGAACCCGATATCGCTGTAGTCATTATAGATCCCTTTGACTACGCCACTCACCATCCGACTCCCTCAGAAGTATATCTAATTATCGAAGTCGCAGACAGCAGCTTAGCTTACGATCGCGAAATTAAGGCCAGCATCTACGCGCGATCGGGAATTGTGGATTATTGGGTATTAAATGTGAATGACAGACAACTGCACGTTTTTCGAGAACCTGCTGATGATGGCTATCAAAGCGAAGTCATTCTTGAGGAAGCTGCCAGCATTTCACCGCTGCAATTTCCCGCTTTTAATATCGCAATTGGGGAAATGCTGCCGCCCATTATATCAATGAAACCGCTATAAAACTCGTGCAAAAATCTCAGTCGCTTAAAAACGATTTAAGTTAAAAACCCCGCGTTTAAACCTCGTGCTAACTGATAATTATTTTGCGTTTTGGTGATAGCGACTTAAATCACTGTCCAGTGACCAAATAAACACTTCACTCATGGGGAAGCGCTGGCACGACTTATTAAATTCTTCAATAATACTGAGATCGCCGAAGCTAGTTCCTTCATACTTATCAGGGGCTTTGTTTCTGCCAGCTAGATCGGGAAAATTGTCAATCCACAGTAGTATCTCTGCTGTATTGGGGAATTGAGTAAGTGACCAAGGGGCTTGACCCTTAAATGCAGCTTTAACTTCTGCAACAAAACCTATGGCTGTTTTCCTTCGCATTGTACCGTCGCCATTCTGGGCAATGTGGTTGCCTGTTTCTATTATAGTTGCCATCGGTAACAAAAAA
Organism: Microcoleus sp. PH2017_12_PCY_D_A; assembly: GCF_020738565.1. NCBI lineage: Bacteria > Bacillati > Cyanobacteriota > Cyanophyceae > Oscillatoriales > Microcoleaceae > Microcoleus > Microcoleus sp. PH2017_12_PCY_D_A. The sequence continues at coordinate 21,723 of NZ_JAEQCI010000077.1, forward strand.
GTACAACCAGATTCAGCATAAATCTTATAATCTTCGAGGACTAATGCCCTATCCTGATTGCAGTTGGGAACATTAAGAAAGTTGAGGAAAACGCTAGTATCGATTAGGCAAATACTACTCATTCCCGTACTCCTGCAAACGAGACAGCCATGCCATTGCTTGCTGTTTTCTCTCATCAGGCGTGTGCGGCGACTTGACAAATCGATCGACTACTCCAGCAGTTACTAATTGACCGAGGGAGTCTTGCGATATCAGGCTGGGAAACTCATACATATCTCCGAGTCGCACAAGGCGACTATCCCCTTGTTGCGGATCTCGGTAACAAAACACTACATCACCGAGGGCCGCATCAGGTAAGGCATCCATGAGAGCGGGATTGTGAGTAGAAAGCAGCACCCGCAAATGACGGCGCTCAGCAATATCTCGGATGCTGGTGAGTAGATGTTTGGCGCGGTTGGGATGAACGCCATTATCTATTTCTTCGATGACTACTAAACTACCTTCAGTTGCTGATAGCATGGCTGCTGTAATTGCTAGCACCCGCAAAGTGCCATCAGATAACAAAGCAGCCTCGCAATTGCGCGGTTTATTACCGAAGGTTTCTACCAGCCGCACCATCACTTCATCTCGCGGGCCAAAAATGAAATCTAGTCCTTCTATAGCTTGCTCTGGTAAACTCTGAATAAAATTTAAAATTGTTTGTTGATTGTCTTGGTTGTTCCATAGCCGAAACAAAACGCTGGAAAGATTAGTTCCATCTTCCTGTAAGCGTTTATCCGATTTGAAACTGTACTCGCGCATTTTTGCGGGAACTGGATCGAGAAATAGGATATTTTGCAAGACTCTTTGATATTCGCGGACAGTTTGAGGAATAATTGTTTGCGATTTCTGGTACTTTGCATCAAAACGAGCAGGTGTGTCTAATTGGGCAAATATCGCCATTTGATCGCTGCAAATTACTCGTGGCTTATTTTTTCCTTTGGTAAAGTTGTTATAGGAAACATCAACATCCGTCCCTATTCCTTCAGATGGTTTATTTAGGTCATATAGAGGTATTTTAGGTATTTGAGGTGTTTGAGTTGTCGAACCAACTATACGCTCACTACTAATATGCAGTTCTCCTTCACGCACGTTGAGGGATATATCAAGTTGGTTCCACTCAGTTGCATCCAAGCGACAACCGATAGTAAAACTAGACTGTCCAAGATAGCACAAATCATCTACCCGACCGCGTATAATGCGATCGGCATTATTGACAGCATACTGAATATTAGTGAGTTTTTGACCTTGCGCCAACCATGACAGAAAGCGTAAACCTTCAATTACATTACTTTTGCCTGCGCCGTTGGCTCCGATGAGCACAGTCAGGGCTCCAAGTGGTAATCGGCTTGTTTTGTAACTCTTGAAGTTTGCGAGAGTAAATTCTGTCAGCATAGAGTTATATAATCGCAGTCGGTTTTAACCGACTTAAGCTTTGAGCCAGGGGTTTTAACCCCTGGCGGACTGTCGGACTACCGAGATATTTTAAGGACTAAAGTCCTCACTACAAACCTAATCGCTTTCGAGAATGCCTGCCAGCAAAGCTTGCTGAGCGTGCATCCGATTTTCCGCTTGATCCCAAACGCGCGATCGCGAACCTTCAATCACCGCATCGGTAATCTCTTCATCCCGGTGTGCCGGCAAACAGTGCAGTACAATGGCATTGCGATCGGCAAACTCCAGCAGTCGTTCATTTACCTGATAAGGTTCAAACAAAGGAATTCTGAGTTTAGCCTCCTCTTCCTGTCCCATACTCGCCCAAACATCAGTGTAAATTACTTGAGCATTCTTAGCCGCAGCTTCCGCATCAGCAGTCACAGTAACTTCTGTTTTGCCATTAGCAATCGCCTGAGCTTTTGCCACTATCTCAGGATTTGGCCGGAAATCTTCAGGACAAGCAATTCTGACATTCATCCCCATCATTGCACAGCCCAACATCAGCGAATTCGCCATGTTGTTGCCGTCTCCAAAATAAGCCAGCGTCACTCCTTCCAGCTTGCCAAAATACTCTTTTACTGTCATTAAATCCGCCAGCACTTGACATGGATGTTCGTCATCGGTCAGGGCATTAATCACAGGAATTTTGGCATAATTGGCAAAAGTTACTAAATCTTTTTGCTCGAAAGTCCGAATCGCCAAAATGTCTAAATATCGGTCTAAAACCCTAGCTGTATCGACCAATGGTTCGCCGCGGCTGACTTGTGTTACATTGGGATTGAGGTCGATTACTTGCCCTCCCAATTTGTACATTGCCACTGTAAAACTCACCCGCGTTCGCGTTGAAGCTTTGGAAAATAACAAGCCGAGAACTTTATTGCGTTTCAGCTTGACCATTCCCGATTTTAAACTGGCTGCTAGATCCAGCAAATAATTTAATTCGTCAATGCTTAAATCGGCCAAACTTAATAAATCTCGTCCTTTTAGTGAATCCATGCTTTCCCCTACACACAAATTTTCAACTGTCAATAAAAACGGTTCGTAGTGAGGACTTTAGTCCTCTAAATTAGAGGACTAAAGTCCTCACTACGAACCTTACTTTTGCCGAGCCCCTCTCCCAGGATTTTAAACTGCAGGCAATTGCTCGATCGCGCGATCGATCGATTCGCAACCTTGCTCCACCGTTTCTACCACAGCCAACACCCCCCGCAATTCCGCAGCACCGGGGAAACCCTTAGCATACCAGGTTAAGTGCTTGCGCGCTTGAGAGACACCGCTTTCACCTTTGTATTCCCACAAAGCCCGCAGATGTTCTTTAGCACATTCAAGCAGTTCAATTGGTGTCGGAGGTATCTTTTCCACACCTGTTTTCAAGAAATGATCGACTTCTCCCACCAAGAATGGATAGCCCAAAGTTCCCCGCGAACACATCACTCCGTCGGCGCCAGTTTCTTCGAGACAGCGCACCGCTGCTTCCACGGAAAAAATGTCTCCGTTACCAATGACTGGAATCGACAAAACTTCCTTAACGCGGCGAATCCATTCCCATTTTGCCGGGCCAGTGTAACCTTGCGATCGCGTGCGGCCGTGCACGGTAATCATTTTTGCTCCCGCATCTTCCATCCTCCGAGCAAATTCCACAATATTAATTTCTTTGTCAGTCCAACCGATGCGAGTTTTCACTGTCACAGGAACATCTACAGCATCCACAACCGCCCGCACAATTGCCTCTGCTGTTTCCGGATCTCGCAGCAGCGAAGAACCGCCGCCGTTTTTAGTAATTTTGTTAACCGGACAGCCCATATTAATATCAACAGTATCCGCTCCTTCTGCCACAGCTTTCTGCGCCGCTTCTGCCAAGAAATTCGGCCGGCAGTCAAACAATTGAATGCTAATCGGGCGCTCGTTTGGATCGATTTCCATAATTCGCGGCAGTTGCTTCACGTAGTGCAAACCCGTAGCATTCACCATTTCGGTATACATCATTGAATCCGGCGCGTAGCGGCGCACCAGGCGGCGAAATACCAAATCGGTAACGCCGGATAAGGGCGATTGCAGGACGCGACTTTTGACTTCAAAGTCGCCGATTTTAAGCGGAGTTGCTAATCTTTCTTTTAATTCTGGAGATAGAGTAAGCATAGTCGATCGCACTTTAATTATAATATCTGTATATTCTACTACACTTCAGCTAATCGAGAGTTGTTCATTATATTTTCAGCCAATGATTGAGCGATCTCCGTTTCAGCAAACAACTTGCGCTATTGTCATTCCTAAACGAAGTGAAGCAATCGCAGGGGCTTGAGATTAGTTCCCTCTGCTGCCGCATCGCTTTGCAATCATGGGTATTGAGACCGACATATGACAGGTGAACTACCCACGCTAAATCGAAGCGATTATAGTGTGGGCTTCTGTACTCACAGGCGAATGCCTCAGAACGGACTTGCGTCCGAGCCTTGGTCTTACTTCCCCTCCTACAGCAGAAACGGCTGTTCCATCCGTGTCTCATATTTAGCGGTAATTTATCAATTTGGCAATAACAATTAGAACAGAGTTTAGAACTGGGGAACCAACGGTCAATTTCAACCAACTTACCACCTTTCTTTTCTAGCTTATAACCGAGAAAATTAGTAAAAGTTCCCCAACTAACATCAGATATTGCTTTAGCTAAATTCTGGTTGCGTACCATGCCTTTGACATTAAGATTTTCTACTACGACAACTTGGTTTTCATTGACGAGTTTTCTTGACAACTTATGTAGAAAATCTTGACGGGAGTTTGCCACCCGTTCGTACACTTTAGCTACTGTTTTTTTGGCTTTGATTCTTGAATTGCTTGCTTTTTGTTTTTTAGCTAGCTTTTGCTGCTTGCGTTTCAGGTTTTTTTCGTGCTTAGCTAAATGTCGGGGATTGTCATACTTAGATATTTTGGAACCATTGCTGACAATAGCAAAATGAGTCAGCCCTAGGTCAATCCCAATTACTTTACCCTCGGTTGAAACCGCTGGATTCTCACCCTCTGATTCTGTTAGTATTGATGCAAAGTATTTGCCAGAAGGCTCTCTGCTTATTGTTACAGTCTTGATTGTTCCTTCTATATTTCTGTGCAATTTAGCCTTAATCTTGCCCACTTTGCCCGGAAACTGAACAATCCCTTCTAGGACTTTGACATTTTGAGGGTATTGGAGCGATTGCTTGCGATGTTTTGACTTGTAACGCGGAAACCTAGCACGACCTGCAAAGAAATTCTTATAGGCAGTGGTTAGGTTAAGCGTCGTTGCCTGCAAAACTTGACTGTAACATTCGGACAGCCAGAGTGTTTCTGTTGCTTTTTTGAGCTGAGGTAGTAAAGCATTAAGTGCTGACTGACCAAGGCTTTTGCCAGTTTCTTTGTAAGTCTCAATTGACTTATTTAGAGCATAATTCCACCACCAGCGGGTGCAGCCAAAG
>NZ_JAEQCI010000263.1:0-1406 GCF_020738565.1 Microcoleus sp. PH2017_12_PCY_D_A
TAGAAGAGGACTTGCAGCACTCCGACTGGCAGACGCTGTTTGACCCTACCTTTGCTAAGTACGGCTTAAAAACCAAGTACGCTGCTGAATTGAAGCTTGTTGCACCCATACCGGAACCTGAGTCAGAGATAACTGTAGGTACAATGTGGGAAGATTATCTGGAGTGGAAGCGTCCGCAGTTGCAGCCCACGACGTTTAAAGGGGTGTTCTGTAGGACGTACACAAATATTATCAAGGGCTTAACTTGGGATATTAGCTCAGCGACATTTTCGGATGGTCAACACTCTATTTGGGAATTACCCATTTCTGCTAATGTTGGTGAGATTTTAACAAAACACCCTACCAGTCAGCAAAATAAACAACGGACGTTGAGCGCTCTATCTGAAGCTTTCATTCGCTTGCAATCCCTAGGCAAAACCAAACTTACAATTAACCCATTTGCGATGCCTAATGGTAGTAACGAAAACAAAATTGATAAGTATAAATCACAAACTAGAACCGATGGAACAATTGACTTACGCTGGTGGGATAAGGAGGATACCGAGAAAGACCCCGAAGAGTGCGACCGTCGCGCTTTCTCGAAAAAAGACCGAGACATTATCATCAAGGCACTCTATGAGCATAAAAATGCTTCACCGCGTCAACTAGCCCCATTAGTCGAATTCCGATTCCTAACAGGTTGTCGTAGTGGTGAAGCATTTGCCCTTCAATGGAAAGATGTACTCTTGGGACGTGACAAGGACTACATTCGATTTAGCAAGTCATACAATGGGCAACAAAAGAATACGCAAGTTACCAAAACGGGGGAAGTCCGACTGTTCAAAATCTACTCCAAGCTGAGCGATTTACTGATGCGTATTAAGCCTGCCGACGCTAAGCCTACTGATTTAGTTTTTACTAAGTTAAATGGCAAACATTGGGATACGGGTGCGGTGAGGGAAATTTGGTATCAGACAAGAGGTAATAATGGTCAGAAAAAATACATTTATCCCGGTGTAGTAACCCAGCTTGCGGATGACGGCTTAATAGATGGCTACTTACCTTTCTATAACTGCCGTCATACATTCATCAGCTTACAAGCTCATGCTGGCACTGATTTATTACTACTAGCTACCGCCTGTGGTAATAGCGTAGAGGTGATTCAGCGACACTACTTAGGTATTGACACGAGCGTCAAGATGACCGACATCTAGCCCCCAGCGCATCCTCTACACCTAACCCGCCCTAGCCCGGCGGGTTTTTTATTGACTGTTCCCTCCCCACGGTTCCCGACCTAGACGCAACAAACTTAGAATCGAATCATGTGCATAGTTCGATTGAAGCCATCGCTCAATAAAAAAAACCGGGAATTACCCCGGCAATCCACCCTTACAGAACGTCAACAACCAAACTTTTATTAGCTGGCA
>NZ_JAEQCI010000016.1:0-2363 GCF_020738565.1 Microcoleus sp. PH2017_12_PCY_D_A
AGGCTTGTAGTGAGGACTTCAGTCCTCTGTTATTGAATGCGGACTGAAGTCCTCACTACGAACCAGGCTTGTAGTGAGGACTTCAGTCCTCTGTTATTGGATGGGGACTGAAGTCCTGACTACGAACACTACGAACCAGGCTTGTAGTGAGGACTTCAGTCCTCTGTTATTGGATGGGGACTGAAGTCCTCACTACGAACCTGTTGGATGGGGACTGAAGTCCTCACTACGAACCTGCTGGGGCTTGTTGCGGCCGGCCCCAGACAATTCGCTCTTGTTTGTATACGACCATACCAGGCTTCGCACCCTTCGGCTTGTAGACATATTTCGGTTCCGTATAAACCACTGGGACTTGTTCGCTGTGGCGGGCGCGACTGTAGTATGCAGTCATGTCGGCGGCGAATTGCAAATCGGTTTCTTCAGCAACTGTACCGGGTGTGAGGCGCAGCAAGGCGTGACTTCCGGGAATCTCTAGGGTGTGGAACCACAAATCGTAGTCGTTGGCGGTGCGAAAGGTGAGTTGGTCGTTTTGGCGGTTGTTGCGCCCGATTAAGAGTTCAAAGCCGCTGGGGGTTTGGTAGCGGTGAAATTCGATCGCCCCTGTTTTGTCACTGCTGCGGTAATCTGGTACATCGAGATATTTTTGCTGGATCAGTTCTTCGCGGATTTCGGCGAGGGTTTGCAAATCTTGGGTGTTGCGGTAGGTTTCCAATACCGAAAGCGCTGCTTCGACTTGTTCTAAATAGTCGATTTCTTCCTGTACGGCGGCTAATAATGGTTCTACTGCAATGCGGGCTCTTTTGAGTTTTTGGTGTTTTTTGTAGAGGGCTTGAGCGTTTTGAACGGCGTTTTTTTCCGGGTTTAGCGCAATAATAACTGGTTTTTCGGTTTCAAAGTCTGGGAGAGAAATTGATTTCATTCCCGGTTCCCAATGCTGCAAGGAAGCCATCAGCAAGTCGGCTTGGGATTTGTGGGTGTCTGCGTCTGCTGACTGCTGCAAGCGTTCTTTAAATGTGTTGGCTTTGAGGCGCAGTTTTGCTAGGACGTTGTTGAGTTTTTGGGTAAGCTGATGCCGCAGTTGCACGAATAGTTGTTGGTTGATTTCGCCTGTGTAGTAGCTGTTGAGTAATTGTTGGATGGAAGTGAAGGAAGAAGGAAGTTCGGCAACGGATTCTGTAACGGATTTAACGGATGTTAGTTCGATGGCAGTCGGAAGTTCGGTAACGGATTTAACGGATGTTAGTCTGATAGGGTTATTTTCTGGTTTTGGCCAGTCGATGACGCTGTAGCCTTCGGGGGTAAAACTTGGTTGAAATTTGGAGTTTTCTAAGCATTGCAGCCAGTGCAGCCAGCGCTGAAATAGTTGTTGCCATTCTCCCGGATTGAGGCTGTCGGTGGATTGTTCGGGGTCGAGATTTGCCGATCGAATCATCGATACCACTAAGACTTTACTCAACCCTCGGTAATTCTTCAACAGATTAATCTTTAATTGCCCGGGAACCAGGCTAATTCGTTCTTTCCAGCGATCGAGAGATTCGATCGCACTTGGCACTGCATCGGTCAAAGACGGGGGCAATTCGTAGGGTTGCCCGGTTTGGATGGGGCGGACGCTGGACTGTTTGGCGCTGACTTGGTGGGCGCAGGTGACAACGAGATTGTCTTCGGCGGTGAGGATGACGTTGCTGTACTTACCCATGATTTCGGCGTAGAGATGCCAGAGGGCGGGTTCGCCCGGGCGTTTGGCGAATTGCAAGTCGATGACTCTTTCCCAAGGGGACACGGGGGCGATGGAAACTAAGGCTAAACCGCTGAGTTGGTGGCGCAGTTGTTCGCTGAAGGTGAAGGTGTCGGGAATGCGGGGGGGGGAGTCGCCGACGCAGATGCGGGCGGCTGCTGGATGGGATGAAATGTCTATCCAGCCGCGTTGATTCATGGTGCGGAGGGCCAGGGATACGGTGAATCGATCGCGCTGGTAGACTTGTTCTAAGCGCGCTGGCAGCCATTGGGCTCGCAGTTCGCTGCAAGCTGCGGTTAAGGTTGTAAAGTCTACGGGTTGCACGGTGGCCTCTTTTGCGATCGATCGAGCTATATATTTCTATGCTGACAGATGTTGGTCGTATTTGACCGATATTATCAAAGTTTTGCGCCGTAATTGGAAAATCCGCCGATCGCAAATCCGAACACAAGAATGTGCGATCGCATCTTGGCAAATACAGGACACAGCAATCAGGTTTGTAGTAAGGACTTTAGTCCTCTCTCATTTGGATGGGGACTAAAGTCCTCACTGCGAACCTATCTGATGGGGACTAAAGTCCTCACTGCGAACCTATCTGATGGGGACTAAAGTCCTCACTGCGAACCTA